>JAZNJG010000062.1:0-42195 GCA_045577945.1 Bacilli bacterium
AACTGAAATAGTAATTCCTAATATTACTGAAATACCTTATAATTTTTTAGATTATGAGACTATGAGTAAAATTACTATAAATAACAATATAACTGGTATTAATGAAGATAGTTTACCTGAATGTCCATATATAAAATTTCCTAAAAAATTAAATTTTATTGACTATCTATATTTAGATAATATATTAAAAGTTATATGGGATTTTTCTAATGTAATTAATATACCTAGTTTATACGGTTATGAATCTTATGAAGATGAAGAATTTACAGATGAAAGTAGTTATCCTATTTTTATACTACCTGATAATTTATATGATGAATGGATTAATGCTACTAACTGGGCTGGTTTATTAGTTAAATATATGAAAAAAAGTGAATATGATTCTTTATATAATTAAATTATGAATACAATTAATCTAAATACAATAAATCTTGATGATAATTTTATTATCAAGAAATCAAGTAATAATGAAAGTGAAGAATCTGGCATTAGTTGGACTGGTCATGCTGATGTAGAAGGTCTTAAAGCTATTGGTTGGGATGACGATGACATAGCGTATTATCAAACTAACGGTGTCAATTGGAATGAAGAAGATGATGAATATCATAAAGTAAGTAATGATAATAAGGCTCTTTATGGAATGTTAACCGCAGATAATATTCAAACCTATAAAGATAGGATTGTGTATTTGCCGAAGATTGATACTAGTAATGTAACTAATATGAGTTATATATTCAATAGTTGTTTTTCTCTTGTTTCTATTCCTCAATTAGATACAAGTAATGTTACTAATATGAATAATATGTTTTATTATTGCTATTCTCTTACTTGTATTCCTCAATTAGATACAAGTAATGTTACTAATATGAATAGTATGTTTTATCATTGCTATTCTCTTACTTGTATTCCTCAATTAGATACAAGTAATGTTATTGGTATGAATAATATATTCAATGGTTGTTTTTCTCTTGTTTCTATTCCTCAATTAGATACAAGTAATGTTACTAATATGAATAGTATGTTTTATTATTGCTATTCTCTTGTTTCCGTTCTTCAATTAGATACAAGTAATATTACTTATGTGCGTAATATGTTTGATTATTGCTATTCTCTTATTTATCTAAATCTTAAAAATGTAAAAGTTGATATTAATATGTCAAAGTCTAATCGTTTAAGCAAAGATTCACTATTATATATTATTAACAACGAAGCTGCCACTTCAGCTATTATTATAACTTTACATTCTTATGCATATTCTCGTTTAGCAGAAGATACTGATATTGTAGCAGCTCTAACTAATCATCCTAATATATCATTAGCAAGTGCATAAAAACATTAATATTATGAAAGAAATTAAAGGAACGCAAGGTAATTATCTTACACAAAGTGCAGATGTAGGAGATAAAAGGATTTTTATAAGAGTTATTAAAGGAGCTAATATTAATCCTTCTGATTGGAGAGAAGCTTCTATTGAAGAAAAAGAAGATTTTGAAAAAGAACAAGAAGAAAAACGTAAAAAAGAAATGGAAAACGATCTTGAAATTAATACCAGAGAATTAAATTAAATTAAAGATTGAATTAAAAAAATTAAAATTATGGATATAAAGTTCGAACAAATAAGAGTTATTACTCCGGATGTTAATAAATGTCTTAAAATTACTCAAAATGGTAAAGTAATTATGTATATGAAAAGTCCTTATTATGATCTTCCTCATTATAATTATAATGTAGAAGAAGTTCCTATTGAAGAAGGTGAGCATTTTATGAAAAAGACTAATAGTAGTATTAAAAGACTTTTTGGTAAGATTAAAACTAATCGTAAATAATCGCCCATAGAGGGAGTTGATGTTATTAATACTGATAGAATAAATTTTTATAAATTTATTTTGGTAAATCAAATTTAATTATTAATTTAGCAGTAACAAAATACAATTATGGACTCAAATACAATTATAACTAATATTGTTAATCAAGTTCTTTCTAATTTTGATTTTGCATATATGTTGGTAATTAATATATTAACTTATATTATTATTAAAGTATTAGATTATATTAATAAAGACAAAGCTGTTAAGACTTGGACTAAAAGATTAGTTCTATTAATAGCCTCGATTATTGTTTTTATTTTATATTATATTACTGATTATAATAATATAGTTGTATTAATTAATTCTACTATTGTAACTCCTGTATTTTGGAGTTGGGTTCTTAAACCTATACTTAATAAATTTGGTATGGATTATAAAAAATTTGATAACACTTTAAATTAAATAAGTTATGGCTAGAAAAGTTAAGATTACAATAGAAATTGACGCTGAAGATTTATTATATATTATGGGTGGCGGTTCTGATATCGCTGTAGCTTCTGATGGTGGAGATGATGAAATTCCAGATTCAGGAACTGACAATGATAACAATAATAATGGAAATAATAATACTTCAGGAGATAAAGAAAATACTGGTAGACCTGGTATGGGTACTGGTGTAACAAGTCCTACTAGACCAGATCCTGATTCTGAAGGTAATGAATAATATGAAAAGAGCTTTTGTTTTTATAATTAAATTTATGCCCATCATTCAATTGATGGGCGTATTTGTTGGTAATATTATATTTTATTTTAACGCAAATCAAAATATAATTTATATTGTAAATTATTTATTAGGTAATTCTATATTAACTACTATATTTTTATTTATTGCTAGTAAGATATTTGGATTTTGTAAATGGCATAGAATTTGTATTTATGGTAATATAATCAATATTACAATTTCTACTTATGATAAAATATTTCATATTCCTGTTTCAAATTTAGAAATGCTTGTTATTTATTCTACAATTAGTATTTTGTTTTTATTTATTGCTTTATATTATAAATTTAAATGTAAAAGTCATGAAACCTCTATTGAAACTATTAGTGAAAGAATTGCGCAATGCTGCAGATAATATTGAGAAAGGAACTCGTGTTATTGATATGGGAGCTGCAGAAGATATTATAAATATTCTTGCTCATATTCCTTTAAGTAAAGAACAAGCTTGTGAATTTCTTAATATATCTAGAGCTACTTTTGATAATTATGTAGGTCTTGGTAAACTTCCTAAAGGTCGTAAAGAAGTTGGAAAGAAAGAATTAGTTTGGTATAAAGACGAGTTACAGCAATGTATTGATAGGCTAAAACACTGAGTTTTAGCCTATTTTTATTTTATTTAGTATCGTTCTTAAAGATTAAGGCTCTATTATACTTTTGTATCGAGGTAATTAACTAAATTATTAACAATTAAACTTTGATACTATGAGTGATAGTAGAGTTTTTATGTTCCCTGACAATTTCGGTGGAACATCTGGTGGAGCTTCCACTATTGATCCTAATCTTCTTCTTGCTCTAAACAACGGTGGTGGTTTTGGAGGTAATGGTAATTGGATGTGGATTTTATTCTTGTTTTTCTTATGGCCTTTTATGCGTAATGGTAATTGGGGCGGATTTGGTGGAAATGGTAATGGTTTCGGTTCAGACGGAACTGGGTATCTCGCCAATCTTGCCGCTAATGATACAGGTCGTGAACTTCTTATGCAGGGTATTAATGGTAATCGTGCTGCTCTTGACCAGCTATCTTCTATGCTTGGTTGTAAACTTAGCGATATTCAGTCTGCTTTATGTAATGTAACTGGTCAGATTCAGAATGTAGGTGCTCAGCTTGGTATGAGTACTCAGCAGACTATTAATGCTGTTCAGGCTGGTAATACTCAGCTTGGTATGCAGATTGCTCAGTGTTGTTGTGATTTAAGAAGTCAGCTTGCTGCTTCTACTTGTGACATTAAAGAGTCTATAAACAACATTAATGCTGGTATGACTAGAGGTTTTGCTGATTTAGGTTATGCTAGTGAAAGACAGACTTGTGCTATTGAGAAATCTATTGCAGCTTCTACTGCTCAAATTCTTGAAGGTCAGCGTGCTGCTGAATTACGTGAAATGCAGGATAAACTTGATGCTCTTCGTGAAAAGAATGCTCAGCAGGCTGTTGTTATTAATAATGCTCAGCAGACACAGGTTGTTGGTCAGATGATTGCTCAAGCTACTACTCCTATTGCTCAGGCTGTTGGTGGTCTTCAGAGTGATATTGATAAAATTAAATGTAAACTTCCAGAGACTGTAACTCTTCCTTATTCTTGCGCTACAGCTGTTCCTTCTAGCCTTTTTTATAATGGCGCTGTAGGTATTAATACTTTTAATACTGGTTTTGGAGCATTTAATTACGGTTGCGGTTGTGGTAACTCTTTGTGGGGTTAATTAAGAAAAGGAGGTTGCTATGATATTACCTGCTTATATTAATGTTAATATTAATGGAATACCTACTTTAAGTAGTAAAGGTGTTGCCGTTGGAACTACAAATGTTGCTTTCGATTTTAATAATCATCGTAATGTTGGTGCTCCTTTTAGAGGTCTAATTATTGTTAGATTAGCTCAAGCAATTCCTACAGGAACTACTGGAACTCTTCCTATTGTGTTTACTAGCGACGGTGGTAATACACAACCTCTTCTAAAAGAAAATGGAGAACCTGTTACAGTAGCTGATATTCCAGGTACAGGAATTTATATTCTTTGGTTTGAGAGTAGTACTGGTACATTACAAGTTCCTAATACTCTTGTATAGTTTAATTTAAAAATTAATAATTATGTTTTCAGCATTAAGACAAGGTAGTATAATTTATATTCTTGAAAAAGAAAAAGGTCTAGTTCTTAAAACTGGTAGAGTTGCCACTTATACTAGTCCTCAATTTACAAATAATATTTATCCAAATAACGCAACTCCATTTGGATTTATTAACATCACGGTAGATGTTGATGGTAAGTCTGTAGAATTTAATAATTTACCTGCTAACCAAAATATAGCTCCTTATAATGGAGGTATGACTGTTGTTAGTGAAAGTAAAGAAGCTATGGCTGGAGAAGTAGAAAACACTATTAATAACAGTAAAGCTATTATTAATAATACACCTTATCATGAAAAACTTATAGTAGATGGAGAAAATATTCTTAAAGATTTAAATCCTCATTTTGCTAAAGAAAAAGAACGAGATGAAGAAATAAACAATATTAATAAAAGAATAGATGGTATAGATGGAAAACTAGATAGACTTATTGATGCTTTGTCTGGTGGTGGAAATAAATAAACTCTAAATGCTATGATTGGAATTATAGAATTTAAAAAAGATACTCACGAAAGAAATCTTGAACTTATACATAAAGCTAAAAAAGCAATTTGTGAACTTTATGAAAGTATTGAGAAAGACGGAGTAGAACATCGTATTCCTAGAGAGGAATTTGATGAAAGAAGAGGTCGTTCTGGAATGAGAGGTGGAGATATGAGTCAGTCTGGTAATCGTGGTGGTTATCGTACAGATTATAGAGGTGGATATCGTCAAGATATGCCTTATGGTTATCCTCCCATGTATCCCTATCCCTTTCCAGGTATGGATGGACAAGGTCAATTTGAAGGTCGTTTCACTGAGTAAATAACTTTGGGCGGTAGTGATAGTAATTATCGCTATCGCCTTTTTAATTTTAAATATGTTATGTGCGAAGATTTAACAAGATATGATGCTAAACCTAAAGCTTTTATTAATTATCTTAGATATTATGGTTGGCATTTTAGTAAAGCTCTACATGATTTTGCTGTATCTATGATGTATGTGGAAGATTTACATGGAGAAAAACAAGAACTTAAACCTTATACTAAAGAAAAGGTTGATGAATTACTTAAAACTCATAATATAAAACTTAAGAATAAAAATACTATTTACGACTATGTTTATGTAGCAAACATGTGTAAAGCTGATTTATTAGGAGATAGTGTACCTGATGAAAAGCATTTAGCTAAGTATATCAAAAATGTTATAGATGATCCTGATGGTTATGATGGTATTGTTATGACTCGTTGGTATGCCGATATGTGTAAAAAAGGTATTGCTATTGATTGGGCTTCAATGTTATGATAACTCAACATTTTTATCTTAGAAAATATAGTTGGGAAGTTGTAGTTCTATATAATGTTAATGAAAATGATACAGATACAATTAAAGATATATTATCTGAAATATGTGATGATTATGGGACTATCCAAGATGGAGTAAAATATATTAGAAGAGGTGATTATAATAGTGGTTTTATTTATAGTAATATAGATAGACGAGCAAGTCTTATTGTTATAGGTAAAGCTAATTCTCCAGAAGAACTTCTTAATACTATTGGACACGAAGCTAATCATCTTCAATCTCATATTGCTACAAAATATAATTTAGATGAGAAAGGAGAAGAAGTTTCATATTTACTTGGTGATATTATTCAAACTATGTATCCTGTCTTTAAGAGAATAATTTTAAAATAATTTTTGGATATTTAAATATAATGTTTACTTTTGTTTTGTTCACTTTAGAGCAAAACTTTATAGTATAGCTGGTTGTGGTGAACAATCAGCTATATTTGTTTATAATAATATTAATAATAAAAATTAATTAATGAGTTCTATTGCACAATTAGTTTCTGAAATAGCTCATAGTTTAAAACAACCCGATAGTGTTCCTGTAAGGAAAGGTATTAAACTAGCTATTATTCATGCTCGTAATGAACTTATTCGTCGTAGTTATGATAATAATCATATTACAGACAAAGTTCTACAACAAAGATTTAAACTTAGTCTTATTGATGTTCCTGATGGAGATCTAAATGAATCTGAAGATGTTGTTAGTACTAGAATTAAAAGAACTGCTGTAAAAGTTCCTCGTCCTACAAGATTAACTAATAATCTTCCTTTTCATTCTGTTCGTACTGTAGGTATGACTAATCCTATTGAGATACCTTTTGTTAAAGAAGCTTCTTCCAAGTTTTATGCTCATCTTCCAGGTTTATGTAATGTTATTACTTATGATTATATTAATGAATATATTTATATTAATGCTACTAAAGATGATGCATTTGCACAATTAGGTGCTATTATTATAGAATCTGTATTTGAATATCCTCATTTAATTCCTACTGAAACTGTAGAAGATGTATTTAATTTAGACAATGTTGATGATAATGATGAATTTCTTCTTCCAGAAGATATGATTGGTAATATTAAAAAATTAGTTCTAGAAACTTGGAACCCTGAAGTTATTAGAGATACTAATGAAATTACTAATTTAGGTAAAATACAATAATACAATATTATGACTCCTGATATTAAATTTAAAAACTTCTATCTTCAATTTATTAATGATGCTAAATCTGATTATGTTAAATATAAAGATATTTTAAAGACTAGTGAAGATATTAAAGAAGATTTATATAATACTATTTTGGAAAATAAAGATATAATAAAAGATGCATATAATATTAATTTAGATGATTATAATTTAGAATGGAATAATAAATCTTATAATCCTGCTGAAAGTTTATATAAAAAAGTTTTTAAAACTTATCAAACTTTAGATGAAGATGAAAATAAAACTCATTTATTACAATTAATTAAATATTGTCATGCTTTAAATAGAGTTAATAAGTTTTCTAAACTTATGGAACTTACTAATAAAAGAAAAAATCTAAAATTTGGAGAGTATAGAACTATAGTTTCTAATTATTACAATAAAGTTCATCAATGTGTTCTTGAAGGAAATGGTTATAAATTTGCAAAAGGTCTTGGTGTTTATTGTATAAATTATTGGAAATTAGATTCTAATAATATCAAAAAGAAAGTATTAGATTATGCTGCAAGTAATGCTCGTAAAAAAGAATTAATTGCTAAAGGTGTTAAAATTTATGACCAAAAAGAAGCCGATTGGTATAAAGCTAGAAATATTCCTTACAATGCAATAGATTATAGAGTCTTCAAAGATGATGATCATTGGTATGAAATTACATTCATTAACTCTAAACTATTTAAAAATACTAGAGCTATGGATTATAAACATACTGAATACATCATTGCTAATTATAGAGGAATGTCATATATGCAAATTGCTGATGAATTAGTAAATACTATTGATGATATATACACTCTCCAAGTAGATATTAAATATAAACTTAATATTCTTTTATACAAATATCCAACTAAATATTTAAATTTTATTAGAAATGTTGAACAACGCAAATACAAACATAGAGAGGATTATCGCAAAAATAGATAATGATTTCAATCCAGATAATAGTGATTGGATACCTCGTGTTGGTGCTTGGTGTATAGATGCGATGGGTATGATGGATGCTCTTCGTACTGAAAAGAAAAGAAAAAGAGTTACTGTTAATGAAAGAATTGCATATGCTGATTTTGAATTAGATAAATATAATCTTAAAGTTTATGACACTAATGGTTGTAGAATAAAAGAAGCTGATGTAAAAACTTGTGGTTCTTGTCCTTCTACGGGGGAGGTAACAGAGTCTATTGAAGTAACTCCTGATACTGTTGATTTAGAATATTCAACTGAAGGCAATCGATATGATTTCAATGTTCATACTGAGACTGTTCAAACTAAAGATTATCCATCTAGATATAATGTATTTGAACAAAGAAGATATAATCAATGTGAACGTAATTATATAATTGTTGATAATAATAAAATTGAATTAAATTTTGATACAGATTGTATTATTATTGAACAAAATATGGTTGCTACTCAAAAAAGTGAATTTTATGGTTGTGAACTTCCAGTTATCCCTAATAATGCGTTACTAATTGAAGCTATTGTTTATTATTGTATGTATAAAATGTTATGCAGAGGATATAAACATCCTGTTTTTAATCTTCATGCTAGCCAATATGGTACTAATCCTAAATATGAATTTGAACAACTTAAAGATAAAGCAAAAAGAAGTGTTATTGCTAATCAACAAGGAGATTTTACTGATAGTGATTTATGGTGGTCTGCATTTTACTTACAAACTTTTAAGAGATAAAATCAATTCTTTGGCTGGTTATTTTGGCTACAATCAATTTTATATACAGATTGGAACAATCTATTAAGTTTATAAATGACTATCTTAAATCGGCCAAAATTGATTAATAATTTTTAATATTTTTATATTATATATGGATTTAGTACATAAACTTAATCTTAATAAACATCCAAAAGATAATGAAAATTTATCTCTTGTTAATGCTCTCAATGTTAAACTAAGTCAAGATGAGAGTTGTATAACTAATGAAGAAAGTATTAAAGAATTTGATTTTATTAAAAAATATATTATTAATTATTTTGCTAATGAAATAATACCTGCTCAAGAATTTGATAGAATTATTACTATTGTTCCAGTAACAAATGAATTATTAATTTTTGCTACATGTAAAGCTAAACCTGAAGGTATATTTATTTTTAGATATACAGAAGATGAAACTAAAACTACTAGAATATATAATAATAGTGGATTTTTAGGCAATATTGTTAATGTAGATCCTGCTACTTTTGAGGAATCTAATATAGAAGCTCAAGATGATAATTATTTAATACATAGAGGTTTAACTTATCATGGTGGTAAAATTAAAACAGCTTTTACTTATAATACAAGAAACGATTTAATATTAGCTATAACTGAATATGGAGTAGAAGGTGTTGATATTCCTTTAAGAATTATTAATTTAGGAGAATTTGGTTATGTAAATATTGAATCTCAATTCCCTAATGATTTATTATCTATTAATCCTGAAATAAAAATACCTTTTGTAACAGATATTGAATATACTCATGGTAATACTTATAAAGGTTGGTATTATTTATTTTATAGATTAAAAATAAGTAATTATAGTAATGATTATACTCAATGGTATCCTATTGGATATCCAATTTATATAGATGACATTAATAAAAATTCTATAATCAAATATATATTTAATAGAGATGTATCTTTTTTTGAATATACTAATGGTTGGGAAATGATAGCCCCTCCTACTAAAAAAGGTTTTGCTGTTGGGGCTACTGATAATTTTAGTAATGAAGAAGATATAAGTAATGAAACATTTAAAATAAAATTAGATACTAATAAACGAGGTACATTTTATTATCAAATAGGTGCTATCTGTATAAGTAAATCTTATACTAAAGCGTTTAAAAGTAATGATATTATAACTTTAAATGGTGGGTTAGAAGAATTTATTTTTAATCCTAAATCTATGAATGATACTTCTATAGATGAATTAATAATAGATAATTATAACCCGTTAAATGTTCAAAATATAACTAATTATAAAAATAGATTATATATCTCTAATTATAAAGAAAAATCTGCTAATAAGAATATTGATTATAATATTATAGATAATATTTCTTTAAATTTAGTTAAAAGTTATTTTAATGAAAAAAGTGTAGTTTATGATATATCAGTTCTTACTAGAGATGAAATAATGGTAAGTAATCAATATACTTCAGATAAAGATAACTCTATTTTATTATCTGAATATTTAGGTATAGAAGAAAACTCTAAAGTAACAATAACTAATGATCAAACTACTTATACTGATTCTGCAAAATATTTTAATATAGAAGTTGAATCTGGTAAATGGGGATATGCTAAATTATTTTATAGACAATATGCTGGTTTAGGTCAAGTAAATAAAATACCTATTGGGACAGAAAATAATCCTATATCTGTTATAAGTATACATGATACTAATAAAATTATAACTTATAATTATAAATATCACGCTATATCTGGAGGACAACCCTATATTAATACTAAACTTGATTTTAATGAGAGAAAGAAAAATAGTACTTTAATTCCTGGAGAAATATATAATTTCTTTATTCATTTTGTTGATAAATATGGACATGCTACCAATGGTTATAGAATAAATAATAATCATATAATTTGGAAAACAGAAAATAGTAATACAGAAATAATTCCTTATAAACTTACTTTTGGAGATATTGATTATTATGCTGCATTACCGATTGATGATAATATTATCTACTTAGATTATGAAACTAATGAATATAAAATGAATGTAGATAATATTAAATTTTATGAAAATATAGATACTAATAATTATATTTTAAGTGGAGAATATTCAAATCCTGAATATCTTAGACCTTTATTATTAAATAAAGGATTTCTTAAAAAAGAATATTCTAATTTTAAATGGTATCAAATTATAGATAGTGCTGACACTACAAACTTTAATGTATTTATTAATAGTGAAAATGATAGATTATTTAAAGTTCCTTTAGATGAAACTTTTATTAAATATATTAAATATAGTGAAGATATTAGAGATGAAGAAAGTATAAAATATAAACATCTTAAATATTTATTAAAAGTACAAAATGTAATTATTCCAGATGGTTATGTTGGTTATTTTATTTCTTATGAAAAGCATGAACCTATTCAAAGACTTAGTGGTGTATTAACTAGAGCTGATTTTATTCAACAAAGAAAAATTATTGATGAGAATGGTACAGAAATAAAAATAAATACTACTAATGATGAAAAATCTAATACTATGTTGTTTTATAGTAGTCAATTTGATATTGCAGATAACTATAAATTAGATTTTAATTTATTAAAAATTAATGGAGTTAATGTTTTCGATAAAATGGATATTCCTAATTGGGATTATTATCAAAGAACAGACGGTTTTAATTATGTTTATGATATGAATAAACCGATGATTAATTCTATTAACAAAACTATAACAAGTTATGCTATGCCTGAATTTAATATTGCTCCTGCAAATAGTTCTTTACATAATAGATCTGGTTTAGGTACAGCATTACAAATTAAAGATAGTTATAATTTATTTAATACTGATATTTCTGATACAGAAATTACTTTATATTACGCTACATTGTTAAATGTTACTACAGATATCTATTTAAATAAAGATAAAACTTTAATTAGACTTTCTGATGTAGCTTATAATACTGAAGATTTAATTATTAAAAATGGTTATAATGGACATTGGACTTATGATGGAGTTTTAGTTTATGAAAATTCTGGAGTTATGTTTAATGATGAAGATAAAACTGTTAGAAAACTTACTGATAATGATGAATTCTATCAATCTCATAATATTTATGGTGATACTCCACATACTTATCAGAATGATATTCCTTTTGCTGCTTATATGCAATTTCCTGTATGTACAGATATATTTTATGAGAGTAAAAGATTTAAAAATAAACCAGATACTATAGTTTTTGTTACTCACAAAGATGATACTGATGAAACTAAAAATAGATTTGCTATAGGTTCAATGGTTACTCCAGCAAATACTGTTGATTTATTTGAAAATCCTCAAGGTGCTAATAATGATTTTAATTTAAAATTTTATAGTAATTATGCTGATTGGAGAATTAATGTTGATACATTTGATAAAACTGTAAGAAGAAGTAATATCATTCAAGATGAATCTATTAATATTAGTTGGAGAAAATTTCCTATAGAAGCATATAAAAATATTATTGAGAATAAAGGTAAAATTACTAATTTAGTTGGTGTTGGTTATATATTTTTAGTTCATACTGAACATAGTTTATTTATGTTTGATACTAATAATATGATTAATGCAATTAATACTAATTTACAGATTTCTCAACAAGATGCTTTTGAGGTTGATTATAAAGAAATATTTACATCTTTACTTGGTTATGGTGGTTTACAAGATGATAAATCTTGGATTTTAGATAATTTTGGTTATATTTATTATAATAATGATTTTAATCATTTTTATAAATTTGATAATGGTAAATTAGATATTATTGATGCAGATATTATTCAATGGTTAAATAAACATAAACCTTATAATATTAGATTTGCTAATGATAAAATAAATAATAGACTTCTTATTAAAATGAATTATAATATAAATAATGAAGTTAAAAATATAGTACTAAGTTATAATTATAATACAAATACATTTATTAGTTTACACTCTTATTATTTTGATGAAGCATATAATACTAAAACTCAATTATATTTAAAATGTAATGATATTCATCATGATTGTAGTTTGCATCAATTTATTCAAGATGGTTCTAGTTATGGAAAGTTTGATAATATTATTGAAACTATAGGAAAATCTACAATCAAACCTTCTAAAATAAGTATAATTGTTAATCCATCTTATTTAGATATTAAATGGTTAGAACATATTACATATAAACTAACTAAATTTATAAATGCTTCTGAAATTGATTATACTATCTCGCCCGTAGAGGGAGAAAAGCAACCATTTAGCGGTAATCTGATTAAAGTTTATAATAATCTTATTGATACTGGAGAATTAGATATTACTATTGATAATGAAAATGATAAAAATATATTTTGTAATTATACTAAACCTTATTGGGATTTAGGTAATTGGAATTTTAATTATCTTCGTAATAATATTGTAAATCATGCAAGTAAACCATTTACTGATGTTTATTCTAGACTTTATGGTAATTATTTTATAATTGAATTTACATTTAATAATGAAGATGAATTAAAAGTTGAATTTGAAGAATTAGATTGTAAATTAATTAAATAGTAAATATGGTTAAATATAGGAAAAAAGCTTTTATTGGAACAGCTATTGCAGTTGGTGCTAGTTTAATAGGTGGTGCAATAAGTGGAGCTAAACAAAGAAAAGCTGCTAAAAAACAAGCTGCTTTAGATAAGCAAGCTGCTATTGAAAGAGCTGCTTATCAACAAGCTGGAAGTATGCAACAATCATTAAATAACGATGTTATTGATGATTATTATGCAAACAAGCGTATATTAAAAAATGGAGGTAAAGTAGATATGGATAGAATTAAACGAGCTAAAAAATTTGCTTGTGGTGGTAGAACTAAAAAAGAAGATGGAGGTTCTAAATTTGGAAATTTTATGAAAAGTGAAACTGGAAGTGCAACAATTGGTGCTATAGGTACTATAGGTTCAGCTTTACTTTCTAACCCAACAATTAAAGAACCTATTAAAGAAGCTCAATTTAATTTTAATGGCCCTAAGACTATTATTACTCCTAATTCTTATAATAGCGCTAATAATATTGGAACTGTTACTACTAATAATGCTCAAATGACTAATAATATTATGTTTGAAGATAGACTAAAACAACAGAGATTGGGCGGTAAAAGTAAAAAGAAATGCAAATAAATGCTGATTTTAGGCTGATTTAATCAATATATAGTTAATATGGAATAACTCATTTAAGATTACATAACTCAGCCTAAATCAAACAAAATTCAATTAAAATATACAATAATTTTATATTTATGGCTAAAAAAGCTATTAAACCAAATATAGTTAGAGGTGGAATTGGAATCCCTGTTCCAGGTAAGACTAATTATTATTATATGAAAGGCAGAAAACATAAAGACGGAGGTATAGATATTGGGAGTAATCCTCGTACAGGTCTTGAAGTTGAAGATGGTGAAGTAATACATCTTACTGATAATAATATTAAAGTATTTAGTTCTGTACCTTTTCTTAATGGACAATCTCCTGCCGAAAAAGTATTAGATGGTGAAAATCCTAATAAAGTATTTAAACAGCAAGAAGATTTTAAAGATAGAAATAAGCTTAATGATGATGGTACTAAAAAAGCTGAATTTGGTAAAAAAGTAAAAAATATATTAATTAAAGGCGCTCAACTTGCAAGTGAAGCTTCTAGAGATGTTAGAACTGGAACGGCAAGTAGTTATGTAAAAGAACTTATAGATAAAGGAAAACATGAAGAGGCTAAACAATTTGCTAAAAATTATTTTAAAGCTAATACTTTAGGTATTTCTTTAGGAGGTGGAGCTGCTTCTAATAAACTAATTACAGATTTATTAATTGATGCTGGAACTTCAGCAGCCGATACTGGAATTAATTTTATAACTGAAGATAATAAAACCGCAACAAGAAATTTTATTAATGATATTATATTAAATATAAGTGGGAATATTTTAGGCAATAGAATCGGTAAAATATTAAATACAGGGGCAAAACATATTAATCGATATGTGAATAAAAAACCAAATATAAATAAAAATACTTTTAACGAAATAGATATTTCTCTTCCAGAAATTCCAAAATATGCTTTTGAAAGAAAAAAATCTCCTTTAGAAGATATACAAGAACATATTAGAATTCAACAATATAATAAAGAACAACGATATAATGAAGAATTAGAAAGTATTATAAATAATAGTAAAATTAAAAATATTTTAAATCGAAAAGATATTGGTAAATATAGAATACCTAATAGAACATCTGTTAGTAAACAATTAGATTATGATAAAATAAGAAATTTATTATACACTAAAGGTGTGGATGCTGATATTTTATCAAATGAAAATATAGATAAAATAATAGGTGCTAGATTTAAAGATTATACTGAAAATATTAATAATAAATTTGCATTAAGAAATTCAATATTAACAAGAGATGGATCTTTTATGTATGAATATAGACAATTTAGACCTGAAGGAGAAATAGGATATGGATATATTTATCCAGACAAAGATTTAGGAAATAAAGTTGGAATGGTAGAAAATATTACAACTGGTTCTAATAAAGTAAAAGGTGTTGGTGAACAAATGTATAATAGTGTTATAGGAGATTTAGGGCATACTATAAATGGAGAATATTTACTTGACGCAGAAAAAACTATGAGAACATTATCCAAATATCCAAATAAAACGATAATAGGTAATAATGGAACTCATTTATATAATCCTTCTTCTAGAATTGGAAATATTTTTAAACTTACAGAACCTACTTATAATGTACCTGTAAAATATTTAGATGAATTTGATTTAAATGGTATATTACCCAATGGTAAATTTGATGTAAATTTTAATAAAGGTGCTAAATATTTTTTAGGTGGAAACAATAAAAATAATACTACAAAATCTAAATATAGTAAAAAAGCATTAATAGGTGGTGAAGAAGAATATAGTGTTCCTACAAGAGAAGAATATATTGCACAACAATTAAAAGAAATGAGAAATTCTGCTTTGGAAAAAAGTAGAACTAGGACATTACCAAAAAGCCCATTAATACCTAATGAAGAAAGTGAAGAAGAATATAATATTAAAAGAAAAACTTTTATTGAAAATATAAATATATTACAAAAAAGAGTTAAAGATTTAGAACAACAAAAAGCTCTAGGTATGTTTGTTGATAAACAACTTGATAATACTAAAAAGAATATTAAAACATATCAAGATTGGTTAGCTAAACCATACGAAAAATATAAAAAAGGTGCTAGTTGTATTTATACAGCTACCGATAATTACGGCAATGATTATTTAGTTAGTGGAAATCAGTCTTTTGCTTCTAATCCAGCTAAATATGGATTTAAAAAAATTAAAAGAACAAATATACAACCTGGAGATTTAGTTCAAGATGTTAGTCAAGGATATCCTAGTCATGCTATGATTTATAATGGAAAAAATGAATTTGGTGTTGATACTTTTAACTATTCTAGAGGTGGAGATTCTGAAGGAGATATAGTTAAAGGTGGTACATATAAACAAAATGTTCCATTAGATGTTTTTAGATTTGTTGGTACAGCAAAAGATAGTGCAAGATTTAATATGGATTATGATAAACTTTATAATAAAAAAGTTATGGGTGGAAAACTTAATAAACCTGTTACTGTTACAGTAAATGGTAAGACAAAAGTAGTTTATTCTCCCTCTACGGGCGGAACCCGAAGCGAAGCGGAGGGAAATAGAAAAAAAGCTCTTTTAGGAGATGAAGAATTATTTATTCCTACAATAAATAATGATTTTATTATTCCTATCACTAGTAGTATTGTTAATAGAAAATCTCCATATTACAAAGCTCCTAGTTTATTACCTAAAATAGAAAGTAAAATAACTGCACCTATTACTGTACAAAATAAACCTACAATTAACCCTATTATAAAAACAGAAACTAAATCTAATATTATTGATAAAATAAAAGATTTTACTACAAATAATAAAAATCTTGTTAATGATGGTTTGAGTCTTGTTGGTAATATTGCAGGTAGTTTATTAAGTAATAGAGCTAATCGGAAAATGCTTAATAGTCTTGAGTATGGTCCTGCTCCTATTTCTTTACAACCTACTAAATTAAAAACAAGAATTAATATTAATCCTCAGTTAGATAAAATGAGAGAAACTCTTGAAAGATATAATTCTAATGTTGATGCGAATACTGCAAGTTCTAGAGTTGCTCTTGCTAGAAAAAATAGAGCTGCTGGTGAAATTCTTGGACAATATAATAGTTTATTGGGAGATAAAGAAAATAAAGAAACTCAATTAATTAATCAAGATAGATTAAATAGACAAAATATTACTAATCAAAATATTGCTAATTATAATACTTATTTAACCAATAAAGCTAATTTTGAAAACAAAGTAAGAGAACTTAAAGGAGAAAACAAAGTTAATCTTATTAATAATATTAATTCAGCTATTCAAAATACTATTAGTACTGGAGAAAAGAGAAGAAGAGATAAAAATAGTTTAATAGCTATTATAGCAGCTAATCCTAATGTTAATCCTCAAATGCTTAAAGATTTAGGTTTTGATGGTCTTAGTCAAAAAGATATTGATTTAATTAATAAGCGTAGAAAAATAAATAAATAATATGAGAAATTTTGAAGTTATTAATCGTGAGTATGTTAATCCTATAGACCTTAATGTTTTAGGACAAACATATAATACTCTTGAACAAGGTCATCAACAAGCAGTAGCGGCTGCGGCTGAACTTGAAATTGCAATGGCAAATCTCGATCTTAATGAAGCTGAATCTGAATGGAGACAACAAAGAATTAATGATATTAGGACTACTTTAGAAGAAAATAGTAATTATGGAAATGCTTATTCTGCTTTAGATGATATTGTTAGAAAAAGAGGTAATATTAATTCTGACCCAAGTCTTAGAGGTAGACTTCTTGCTCAGCAAGAATATAAAAAGTTTCAGACTTCTATAGACGCTAGTAATTTACCTGATCATTATAAAGAATATTATAAAAGAAATAATCCTTATTATTATCAAGATAAAATAGACGCTAAAGGTAATATTCAACAAGGTGATAGTTGGAAACCTGTTACAATGCCGTCTAAAGTTGTAGATAATAATGAAATTATGGAATTAGCTATTAAATATACTAGTCCACATAAATATAAAACTACAACTAAAAGATTTTATAATCCTTCTGATGGTACTGTTACATTAGCTCCTAAAGATAAAGATGCTACTCCTGTATTATATGATACTTTAACAAATGAAGTTGTTGAGCTTACTGAAAAAGATTTAAGAGATGGTTTAGAGGCTGCTTTAAATGCCAATCCTATAGCTAAACAAAGTCTTATGCAAGATTGGAAAATTGCATTAGACGATTATAAAAATAATAGAGAAGGCCTTTATAATGCTGTAAGTCCTAAAGGAGGTTCAATGTCATTTGATGAATTTAAAGAATCTATTTTTAGTCCTATGTATAGATCTAAATCTTATAGATATAGTTCTATAATTGAAAGTATGCCTAATAAAAATTTAGCTAAAGATATTGAAGCTTCTTTTGGTGGGGGTAATAATACAAATTCTAATACTCCTTTTGCTTTAAATAATCCTGGTAGTCCAGGAGATTTTGTCACAATGCATGATAAATCTACTATTACATCATTAATTAACGCTCGTAATGCTAATGATAATTTCAAAGAAGAACTTAGAAATAAATACGCCTCTGGATTAAATAATGAAAATGTATTAAAAGCTATAGACACTATTGATTTATCTAATAATAAAGCTTTTGCTCAAGCTATTCCTAATATTTTAGGATTTAATTTAGGTAATATAGATTATAGTAATAGAGATGAAGTTGTTAATGCATTAACTGTAAATAAAGATAAAGATATTAATAAAAAATTAATGTTATATGATGATTTAATTAGTAATTATAATATTAATAGAGCTTTACATGCGGAAGATATACATAACGCTAATAAATATAACGATGAAAATGCTGGTACTAAATCTTGGGCAGCTAAACAATTAATGTCTGCCGCTTTAAGTAATGAAGGTGTTAATAATTTACCTGATGGAAATAAATTTTTAGATAGATTTAAAAAAGAATATAATCAATTAATGGATATTTATTTTCCACCAGGAGCTGATAATTTAATTTGGAGTATTACAGATGATAAAGCTTTTAATGCTTTTAATGAAGCTATTAAAGATACTGAATTAAAATCTGTTATTAAATTTGAAACAGGTAAACAAGGTCAAAAAGTTATTAAACTTCCTGCATCACAAAAACAATATATTTTTGAATTTGCTAATGCTATAGAAATTGCTAGAAATAGTAGAAATATGTGGCATAAGCAATGGCAAGATATTAAGAGTGAATTTAGTCCTTATGGAGATTATCTTTATAATGATGGTTTTGCTGATATGAATGAAGCTAAATCAGTAAATATGGCTTCACAATTACTTTCCAATATACCAATTATGGAAAATTTTGTTGGCAATAATAAATATTTCAATCCATACGCTAAAGCTAGACATATAGGTTCAGGAAATTTTAGACAATTTATTAATAGAATACCTTTAATTGGTTCTGGTATTAGAAAATGGGAAGTAGGTATGGTTGAAGATACAGGTATGAAATTAAAAGGTATTACTAATTTTAGAGAACGTCTTAATAGATATTCAAAAGAAGAAAATGAAGGAGTTGAAAGAACTGTAGAACTTATTAATTTTGATGGAGCTAGTTCTAGAGCTATGATGGCTATTGGTGAAAGAAATAGTCTTATTAATGATATTGCTTTAACTCCTGAAGAAAGAAAAAAATATATTCAAGCTCAAGATGAAATTATAAATTCTGAAGAAAATTTTGTTAAAAATAGAATTAATAATACTTCTTTTGCTAATGGTATAGTTAAAATAAAAGATGAAAATAATAATTATAAATCAATTACTACAGAAGAAATTGTTAAATTAGGTGCTGCATTTGACGCTAATAAGAAAAATGCTTCTATTAATACAGCATTTGATGCAACTATAGGTAAATATGTTTATAAAATATCTTTTGCTGATAAAGATAAAGATAAATATATTAGAACAGAATTTACTTTAGAACCTCCTACTGGTAGTGATTTAGATATTATATTAAATGATGATCCTTCTTTACAAGCTAGAGCTAGTTTTCTTCTTTCTCAAACTACAAATAAAGATATAAGATTAGGTAGTTTTGGTAATAGTGATATTTATGCTGTACCAAAAGGTTTAGGTGTTTATGATATAATTTTAGAAAATGATTCAACTCCATTATCTAGAATAAATACAAATACTGCAGAAGGTCAAGTTATTTTTCAAAATATGATAGACCTTAAAGGTACTATCATTAGATTAAATAATTTTAATGAAATTTATAAAAGTTATACTGAAGAACAAAGAAAGAAAGCATTTATAGAATTAGTTAATAATTATATAAATCAAATGAATATTATTACTAAATTAGGAGATGGAGAAGATAATATTAGTACTTTAATAGATAACGCTTATAAAGAATCGGGTAACATTAATAATTATGGAAATTAATATAAACAAAAAAGATTTTATTAAATCTTATAAACTAGAGGGTAATAAACCCTCTAGTTCTTCTTATATAAATCAAAAAGTATATGAACCTATAAGAGGAAGTGTTACTAGAGGTCTTAGTGGAGAAGGTTCTAATTTATTTAGTGTTACTAAAAAAGATTTTGATACATCTATAAATAGAGATGATGTTTTATTAAGAAAAAATCTTAGTGAAGAAGATTTAAATAGAGAAAGAGCAGAAAATCAATCAGCTATTGAACAATTAGGTAATTTTGTTGCTCAAGCTGTAGGATCTGAAGTTGTTGTTGGTACTGCTCTAGGTTTATCAAATATGGTAGATTTCTTTGCTAATATAGGTATAGATGCTGGTGAAGATGATTATACTAATCCTGTAAGTAAATATTTAGAAGATGTTCAAGAAAATATTCGTGAAAGATTTGAAATTTATCGTAAAGATCCTAATGCTACTTGGGCTATTGGTGATTTTGGTTGGTGGGCTGATAATTTTATTAGTGTCGCTTCTACAGCTAGTATGTTACTTCCTACTTTAGGTATTACTAAAGGTTTAAGTCTTGCTGGTAAAGGTTTTAGAACTCTTACTAAAATGGGTAAACTTAGTAAAGGTGTTGCTAAAATGGCAAATAAAGTAGGTATGACTAAATATACTACTAGTTTTGCTAGAAAACTTAATGCTGGAGCTGAAATTACTACCAATGCTCTTTTAAGTAGAACTATGGAAGGTTATCTTGAAGCTAGAGAAGTTTATAAATCTGTTTATGATGAAACATTAGCAAATCTTAAGGAAATGTCTAATGAAGAACGTAATAGAATGTTCAAAAATAATCCAGAACTTCTTAGTCCTGATATGTCTGATGAAGAAATAGCTTCTCGTATATCTAGTGTTTCTGCTGATGAAACATTTAGAAATGATTATGCGATGTTATTATTTGATATGGCTCAATTTAAAGGTATATCAAATATTTGGAAAGGTACTAATAAAATAAATACAGCTGGTCAAAGATTATATAATAGAAGAGTTATTAAAAATATTAACGGTGAAGCTAAAGACGCTTTAGAAAAAATAGGATTTGTTACTAAACAAAAAGAAGCTATTAAACATATATTTAGAAATCCTCTTACTAGTTTATCGGCGTTAGAATTATCTGAAGGTATTGAAGAGGGTTATCAAGGTATTCAAACTGAAAAAGGTAAAGAAGTAGCTAAACGAATTCTTGATCCTAATTTTAGAGGTAGAAGTCTTGATAGTTATATTACAGATCCTGCTATTTGGGAACAAGCATTTTGGGGTGTTTTAGGAGGTGTAGGTTTTCAAGCTCTTGGTAAAGGTTTTGGTAAACTTGAAAAAGTTATTACTGAATCTTATGATAAAAATAAACTCAGTGAACAAGATTTTAAACGAAAACATATTAGTGAAGATGATATAGTTAAATCAGAAATTGACAGTCGTTTAGATCTTATGAATAAATATACTCAGACAATGGAAGAAATTAACGATCTTAAAAATCCATTGGCTGGTAAAATTAATAGTAATGGTGAAGTAGAACCTGATACTTTAACCCAAAAAGAAGCAGAAATGTGGAAAGAACAACTAACTTCAAAATTTGTTAGTGAAATGGTTCTTAATTCTGCTGACGCTGGTACTTGGGATTTGTTTAAAGAGTTTGTTACTAGTAAAGAATTTGCTCAATATTTCCAAAATAATAAAACTGCTAATGGTATTTCAAATGAATCTTTTGTTAATGATTTAATAAATTCTATGGATAATATATACGAACAATATGCTAATGCTATTGATACTATATATAATTCTATAGAAGTTGAAAGTCCTTATGTTGCTTCGTTATTAGGAAGAGATATTGTTAAAAGAAATTTAACTATTGATAATTATAGAAAAACAAAAGATAAACTTTCAAATATATTAACAGATAAAATTAATAATTTAGGTATTGAATATACTAATGAATATGCACAAGCAGATTTAGTAAGTTATATTAATAGAAAATTTAAAGAATTAGATAAAGCTAAAGCTGAACTTACTGAAAAATATAATGAAGGTACTATTAGCGAAAACGCTTATAATATTTATATAGATTCCATTAATAGAGAAAAAAATAGAGTTCAATTATTTGCAACAAATAGATTTGATTCAAACTATTTTAATGTAGATAATGATGCAGAAATAAATGATTTTATAGAAAAAGTTAATGATTTTTCTAAAGATTTATTAAATCCTCAAGGTAAATTTGGAGAAAATTATAAAACTCCGACTTCAGATGTTCAAAATATCATATCCCAAATTAATCAAATTGACGATATGATTAATAATGTTGAATTTAGTTTACCTAAAACTCAAGAAGATTATCAAAGAGAATATAACGATTTAAGTTTAGCTAATGATTCAAATGTCATTAAACGATATAACGAATCTGTAGATAAAATTAATAATTGGCTAGAATCTCAAGAAGATGTAGATAAAGCTAAAGAAGATTTACTTAGAGGAAATCTTCCAGAGAATTTATTAAAAGATGCTAAAATACTCAAACTAGGTCATCATACGACTCAAGCATATTTAAATGCTATAGATAATACTATTAAAGAAATAAAAAGAAAAAGAAAAAAAGAAATTGAATCTGCTAAACAAGGTAATATTAATGGACAAAATATGTCTGAAGAAACTACTGATCAAGTAAGAGAAATTGTTGAAGAACAAGAAGCAAAAGGAAATAATGAAACTCCTCCCTCTACGGGTAAAACAACACAAACTTCTTCTAAAAGTACTAAACCTTCTAAGCTTACTGATGAAGAAAAAGCTGAATTAGAAAAACAAATAAAAAATGCTAAAAAAGCTGAACTAGAAAGTCAATATGGTGAACAATATGATCCCGATAGAATAGCTAATATTTCTAATACTATTAAAAATTCTATTAAAACCATTTTTAATTCTGATGAAAGTATTAAACAAGGTTTGATTGGTAAAGATAGTACTTCTGAAGAAGCAAAAGTTTTATATGATAAAGTTAAACAATCTTTAGCAGATAATGGAGATTTAAATCCTAGCGATGATGAAATTTGGGGAGAAATAAGAGGTATTATTTCTAGAATTAATATAAAATATAAACCTGGAAATCAAGGAGAATTACAAAAAGCTGCTTATAGTTTAACTGACAGTATTGAAGAATCTGAATTAAATAAAGCAATTGAAGATTTTATTAAAAAATATATTATTGCTAGAACTGGTAGTGAAATATCTAATAATAAAGATTATAAAACTTTAATTGATGTTAAAGAATTATTTACTTATCTCTTAAATCCTAAAGACCAATTAATAGATGTTGAAACTGCTAAACTTTTATATGAACAATTAAAAGTTTATACAAGTAATAATTATGTACTTACAAATACTAAATTATTAGAAGATATAGAGTTATTTAAAAATGCTTTAACAGAAACTACTACTTCTTATAAAGATAATACAAGATATCTTCATATTAATAGAAGTAGTGTTTTAACTCCTAAATTAAAACAATTTCTTAATACTTTTGAAAAAGATGCTGAAGTTACTGTAGAATATAATAAAGCTACTAATAATTTATCATTTAAATATAATAATGAAGAAATAGGTTATATCGCTTTAGTTGCTCATACAGGAACTGGAGATAAATTTAAATTAGCAAAACTTCCTAATTATGGTTTTGTTTATGAAATAGATAAAAATAATGTAGCAAACACTGATACTTTCTTCAATGAACTTATATATACTAAAACAGACAAACATAAACGATTACTTGAATTAATTATTAAAGATTATACTAATAAACAAGCTATAGCAAATGGTCAAACTTCTAATGCTTTAACTGAATCTGAAAAGGTTGAAGCTGCAAATTTATTTAATGAATTAACAAATGGTATTCATGCTAATACAGCTAATCAAGGAAATATTCCTTTATTATTAGGAGATATTCAGAATGTTATATTTTATGATACTTCATTAATAAATCTTAATAATGATAATGATTCAAAAGTATTAGTTTGGGATACTTATAAAACTTGGACAAATAAAGTTTATCATAATTATTTAAATACTTATAAAATACAGACAGCTGTTAATACTAATAAAAAAGTTAAAGTTAAACTAGCAGGTATTGATTCAAATAGAATATTGTATGACAATAATAAACAACAAGATGTTAATAAACTTCATTTTGATCATAAAAAACATCCTGTTATTGTTAATATGAATAATAATTATTTTACTGAAGATGGTAAAGATTATAGTAATGCTTTATTTAAATTTCAACCAGGTTTTATGGGTTTTGTTATTCAAGACAACCCTAATGCTCCAATAGTTGCTAAATTAACTAGAGGTAATAAAATTAGTACTAATAGTAAATATGCTAAAAATGTTAAAGCTGAACTTACTAATTTATTAAACAATTATCAATCTGGAATTCTTTCTTTTGATGGTCTTTATAGTAGATTATTAGATTTACTTAATTCTAATCAGAATAAAACTCATAATCTATTTATAGGTTATAATGTTTTAAGACTTAAAGATAAAGATGGTAAAAATGATAGAATAGTATTAAATAGAGAAGGTACTAAACAATTTCCTCTTATTATTTATAAATTTGCTAATAAAAATAGTACTGAAGAAGGTACTGGTGTAACTTATTTTCCTAATGGTGTAGATTTTAATGGAGGTACTACATTCTTTGGAGATAATAAAGAACTAGCTAATAAAACTATTAATTCTATTACTGATGAAATAGTTTCAAATTTAGAATTTAATAAAACTTTTTATCCTTTTATATTAAAAGATAAATTCGATAATACTGCAGATAGTAATAGAAATAGATATATTTATAAAAAAGACGGAAAACTTGTTATAAATATTAATAATGATGAGACTGCTTATGATAATTTTGGCGAGTTTATTATTAAAGAAAATGCTTTTAAAACTAATCAACAATTGAATGAAGTTGGAGGTTATTTTGATATAAATGATAGAGCAAAATCTTTGTATGTAGATATAGCTATTGGTATCTCGCCCGTAGAGGGAATAGATAATATTAAAACTCCTATTAATCTTATTCAATCAGCTAATGAAAACGGTGTTGAAGTTAAAGAACTTATTGAAGTTTCTACTCTTCCACAACCTAAAAAAGATATTATTACAAGTAATAAAATTTTAACTGTAAGTTTTCTTCCAGATAAAGTATATTATAATACTGATGAAAGACATGCTAAAGCTAACGCTTTCCATCAAGATGGTAAAATATATTTTACTAAAAAAGGTTCTGAACAAGTAAATAATCCTAATAGATTGCTTACTTTATTGTTCCATGAAAGTGTTCATAAAAGAATTAATGAATTGAAAGGTAAACTTGACAGACAAGAAGTAGTTGATGAAATTCTTAAAACTTATAATAAATTTATTGAAGAATTAAATAAAGATACTAGCGAAGATGCTATAATAGTTAAAAAATGGATTGCTGATAATAATTTTACTCTTGATGAATATTTTAACAATCTTGAAGGTATTAAAAATAAAGAAAGATATTTTGCTGAAGAATGGATTGCTGAAAGTTTATCTCAAGCTCCTATTATAAGACTATTAAATAAATATACTTATTCTGAAGATTTTGTATTAGAAGATGTTGAAGATAATAATAAAAGTATATTTCAAAAAATTATTGAAATATTATTAAAATTATTTGACACAAATAGTGGAAATTTGAAAAATAATAGTATCTTAGCAAAACAATATTCAATACTTGGAGAAGATTTTGATGTTACTGATAATACTACAGAAAATTCCATTGAGACTGAAAAAAGTAATGATGAAGTTCCTGGAGAACCAGAAACTAAATTTGAACCTGAAAAAGAAGAATCAGGTCGTATAAGAAGTAGAAGACAAAAAAGAAATGAAATAAAAAATCCTGATGAAGATATTCAATTATCTAAAACTTCAAGTGTGGATTCTATTGAAGATATTAATATAAACGCTACTATAAGTAATAATACTTTTAATGCTTTTGGTGTTAATCAAATACAAGATATGGACACTTATATAAAGCAGTTTCCGACACAAGACCAGCCATTAATCAGCAAAATGGTGGCTGAAAATCAAATCAAATTTGTATGTTAAACAACTATATTACAATAAATTAAACTACGGGAAACAGGCTAAAATCAGCCTGTTTCCTTTCATATTTTTACAAAATAACATAATTAACTTGTTGTTAATTATATTGCTAAAACTTATAATAAACAATTAAATTATGACTTGTGTTAAATTTGACATTACTGTCAGTAATGATAATGCTGACGGTAAATTGAAAAAAGCTGTCTTTCAAGCAGCTACTAACAATGGTTCATTAGATTTTACTAAAGCAACTATTCTTGCTGGGTATATCAATAATGATCCAAAATTTATTGAACTTCTAAAACAGACTTTGTCTGAAAGAGGTAAACAATTCACTTCTCTATTAGACACTCATGCTAATGTTATTAGTGAAGTTCTTAATGATTATTATGAACAAAATCATCTGAGTGTTGAAAATTTTATTGCTAAACAACATGCTGAAGCTCTTTCAGGATTTACTACATCCAATGCTAAACGAGAAGCTATTGAGCATACTGCTGATCAAATTCTTGCTGTTTATGATTCTGAATTTCAAAAACCCAAACAAAAAAGGATGAGTTATGCTGAAATTCTTGAAGAAGTTAAATCAAGAATTAAATCTACTTTTACTAATGAAGTATTTAATCCTCTTCTTGACATTCTTAACACTAATGAATTTAAAGATAAACCTAAAATTAAAGAATATTTAGAAAGATATGAAACTGCTAGAAAAAAAGCTATTGATGCTCAAAAAGCTTTTAAAGATGCTAAAGCTAATAATTTAGAAGATTCTGAAATTAATAAACTTAGTGAAGAACTTACTACTAAAATGTCTACTTATAGAGCAGTTCAAGAAAATATTATTAATGATTTTACTGAACTTACCAAACTTAAAAGTGGAGCTGCTAAAAATTATTTAAATCTTGTTAATCTTATTTCTGGAAGTAATAATTGGTTTTATACTGCTTTTACAAGTTCTAAATTAACTAATATAGTTAGAGATTTTGAAACTGTATTAGAAGAAGAAAAAGTAGAAGCTACTGATGCTACAGATGAATTAGATTTTAACAATATAGATACTAATACTATAGATGAAACTGCTAGATCTTGGGAAGATAAACTTTATAATAACTTTGATAAACATGTAGATGCAAGATTAAAACTTTATCTAAGTAGATTGTTTAATCTTAGTTCTCCTGACAAAGTTGTTGATAATAAAACTGGAATTGGTCGTTTCCCTAAAGATAATACTACAGAATTAGGTGTTCCTATGACTATGCATGCAACTTATTGTATTGCTCAAATGTCAGTTAATTGTAATTTTAGTTCTTTAGAAGGTTTTATAAATAGTGTTGAAAAATTAGCTCGTAAAAATAAAAAACTTTATGGTCTTATGCAGTTAGTTGAAGATATGCGTAATGATGAAAGTTTACAATGGGCTAAGTTTGTTCGTTCTCAACTTGATAATCCTAAAATTCAAAAGAGAATGATTATACTTAAAGAAGATGGAGCTGAAGTTATTCATAGTAATAAAGCTATGGATCCTCTAACTCTTCTTATTTATAATATGCAAAATTCAGCTAAAGCTACTATTAGATCTAAACATTACGATGTTCTTAAATCTCAACTTGTAGATAGAAAATTAAAAATATCTAAATTAACTGATACTTCTACTGATGCAGCTATCGGAATTCATTTTGATTTTGTTTATAATTGGTTGACTACTTATTTCCCAACTATAGATAAGAATAGTATTCGTAATTATGTTTATGAAAATAAAGCTACTAGAAGTAAAAAGATTAAAGATTTAGTTAATTATCTAGATACATTTGTAGCTGCTGCTGAGAAAATAAGAGAAAGTACTACAGAAGTTCCAGATTATAGTGTTATGGACTCTGCAATCATTAATATAGCTAAAGAATTAGTTAACTATAGTGTTGCTAAAATAGAATTAAATAGTGCTAATGCTGAAGGTAATATGGCTTCTGACTTAATAAAGAATAGTTATCTTACTAATCTTATTAAACAGATAGAACATGTTGATGAAAATGGTTTTCCCGTAGGTCTTCAAAATCTTGGTAATTTCTTAGCTCAAGGTGAACAATTTAGACATAATCCTATTCTATTTGGTATTCATAGAAATGGTATTGATGAACCAGGTATGTTTACTTTAAATGAAGATGGTACTGTTATTGTTAATGAAGGAGCTAAAGATTTAATTCAAATTAGTCTATTTGATGGTACTAAAGATCAAATAAATGCTAATGCTGCTATGTATACAGGTATGAGTAAAGGAGATTATTTTCTTACTTCTCTTCTTGTATTTAATAACGCTATTGATCCTAGTGGTATTTATTCTGAAGGTGTAGATAATTATAAGAAAACCTTTGGAGGTTTCTTTTTAAGGACTCCTTCTGATGCACCTAAAAACTTTATTATTCAAACTAAAAAATATAGTATTGACGGTCTTTGGGCTAATAAAGATAAAACAACAATTAATCGCAAAAATCGTTTATATAATGCTTTTTATAATCATGTATATGGAGAAATAAATAATTTTGTTCAAAACCTTAATAATGTATTTGAATATATTAATGGTGAATGGGTTAGCAAAGATAACACTGATTTACTTATAGATAGAGCACATTATAATATAACATATGATGATAATGGTAATCCTCAAACTATAGTTCAAGGTAAATGGTTGGATAGTAAAAAAACTAAATCAAACCCTAATGCTGGAGAACTTAGTGGTAATTTCTTTAAATTTCTAAAATTATTTAATACAAACGGTTATAATGCTAGTGAAGCTATTAAGAATGCTTTATCCCTCTACGGGGGAGATAACGCAGTACTTTCTTCATATAAATCTAAAAATGTATTAAAACTTAATCTTACTAATGCTCCTTATTTAACTACTGAAAATAATAGAATCAAACTTGTTGAAACAAAAGCTTTAACTGAAAGTCTTGAAAATATTCTTGATAATTGGATTAATAATTTTGTTGTTGAAATTGAAAATAAAACTACTCAATATCAGACTGTTATTGAAGGTAAATATAGTAGTCAAGATGTCATAGCTGCTATGTTAAATAATGCGGTTATGGATATGTCTTTTGACGATATATTTGAAGGAGATGTTAAATATTATAAAGATGCTCAAGATTTCTTAAAAAGAGCAAAAGAAGTTCAAGCTGGCGGTAAATCATATGATAATACTGATTTAAATAATGCTATTGGTGGTACTATTCATGACGCTAATAATCTACATAATGCTTCATATACAATTAAAATAAACGGTAGAGATACAGGTATTAAAGTTAGAAATGGTTTTAGAGCTGTTACTATTAAAAATACTATAAGACCTTCTGGTTATGCTGAAGATATTAAAAATGAATTAAAGTCTATTCTTAGTAAACAAATGTCAGCAGAACAAGCTGAGAAAATATCTAATGAGATTGCTGCTGGTTATTCTGATCCTACTAAGACTAATGATGCCCAATCTTATATTACTTTTGAAGAATGGATTGCCCGTAAAGAAGCAGAAGGTACATTAGATAAATATACTGACATTATTGAACAAATATATGAAGTTAGAGAAGGTAAAAGAGATTTAAAAGATATTGACCTTAAAAATATTATTGCTAGAATTCAAGTTCAGAAAAACTTTTATTTTGATAAACAATATGATGCTAATACTGGTTGTTTCTATCCTAGACAGATTAAGAATGCTGAATTTGTTATTATTCCTGAACTTGTTAAAGGTACTGATTTAGAAACTTTATATAATATTATGCGTAAATATGATATTGGACAGATTAATACTGCTGAAACAGATAAAGCTGCTAAAAGAAGTGTATTAGAGTTTTGGGATAATAATGGTGTTGCTTATCCAGAAGAATTTGAAAGTTCTTTATATAACGATAAAGTAATTGAAAATTATTATTATAGATATCTTTATAAACAGCAAGATGTTCCTCAACATTTAGTTGATGAAAGGAATAAAGCTGGTATTCAGATATTAAAGAAAATTTTAGATAATGCTACTCCAGAAGTTAAAAATAATATTAACAACCTTATGAAAAATTATGTTGCTAATATCAAAGATGATTTTAGAACATTATTGAATAATATGGGTTGGAAATTTAACGAAAATGGAGTTTTAGTTAATATTAAAAACAATAATCAAACTTTAGATTTTATTGAATTCTATAAACGAGCTAGAATTGAAGCTCAAAGATTAGGTATGGATTCTAATTTTATAGAATATCTTACTCCTGATATTTTAGGTGAACCATCTATGCCTAATTATATGAATAATGTTGCTACTAAACTTGAAAGTATTGCTCAATCATTATTTAATAATGCTATTACTCGACAGACTCTTCCTGGTTGGCATGCTGCACAGGTTACAGGAGTTGGTCATGGAACTAAAGTTTTAGATTCTGAAGGTAACTTTAGAAAACTTAAATATCATCCTAAAAACACTGTTAAGAAATTAACTATTAATGATTTTAATAAAGTTTTAGATATTTATAAAAAAACAGATAATACTTATACAGAACTAGCTGAAGCTGTTTTTACTACTTGTGGTAAAGTAGGTATTAAAATTAAAAAAGCGTCTAATGAAGATTTAGATGGGTTTAGTATTGGTGGAGATTTTCATAATGGATATATTAGAATAAATGAAAATGTTTATGAATTAGCAAACAAAAGCAATACTACTGTAGGCAAAATAATACTTCATGAAGCAATACATGCTCTTACAACTTATGCTATAGATAATAAATCTATTTTATCTAAATCTGCTCAAGATGCTGTGACAATGATTGAAGCTTGTTATCAAAAACTTATAGAAAATGAAAATAAAGGGTTGTGGCATTTTGATGCTGATTATTATGGATTAAAAAATTCTAAAGAAATGATTGCTGAATTAAGCAATCCTGAATTTAGAAAAGTACTTAAAAAATATAATTTAATTCAAAAAATTACAGATGCTATAAAAGAAATATTAAAAAATCTTTTTGATAGAAATAATATAACTATTGATAATTTAGACATTATACTAGAAAATAGTTTATATACTTTAATTAATGAATTTAATGAAAATGGTTTTATTCAAACTAATAAAAATAAAATAGGTTTGAAATATGGTAGAGATAATCTTACAAAAATTAAACTTAAAAAAGATACATTTGAAAAAGTAATGGCTTTAGAAGAAGATACTAAAGAATTTACTATTGAAAATGATATTAAAAATACTGTTTTAAAAGATTCTAAAAAAGGAGATATAATTAAAGTAGAATTTCCTATAGGAGGTATGGGATTTAGTGAAATATTATATATAGATGATAATAAAGTAATTTTATCTTTAGAAGATAGTAAAACAGTAGGTAATAAAATTATAGATAAATATAATTTAGATGTAAATATTTTCGATTATGAAAATGAAGCTTATGTTGAAGTACTTCTACCTCGTTGGAGCAATTTAATCCCTAAAGGTCATAATATTTCAAAACTTGCTGAAGAAGGTCTTGATATTCATATTGGCTACCGCATTCCTACTGAAGGTAAGCAATCAGTTTCTGTTCTTAAAGTTGTTGGATTTTTAGATGATGTTTATGGTTCTACTATAATGGTTCCTGATGAATGGGTTACTCAAACTGGTTCTGACTTTGATGTTGATAGTGTTTATGGTATATGTTATGAAATGTTTAAAGATATTGAAGGTAATCTTCGTATAATTAAACCTGATACTGATGAATCTATTGAAGCTGTTGAAAGAAGATATTGTAATTATATTACTAGACAACTTGAGTCTAAAATTTCTAAACAAGAAATTACTGATGAGTTTATAAAAGATAAAACTAAAGAGTTATATCAAACTCTTCAAGATGAAAATGCTAGAGCTAGAAAGAGTAATAATAAAGCGTTCAGAAAAGCTTACAATAATTATGAAGATTCTTTAAATGAACTTCCTGATGAAGATTATAAAGAATTAGAAAATATTGAAGCTAAATATGGAAAAGGTAATGCTTGGGAAAAATATAATGAGATAGCTACTGTTTTTGCAAGTAAACCAGATACTACTACAAATGAAAAATTAAAAGGTATATATCTTGAAGTAATGGATGCTGCTTTGGCTATGGCAGATATAGTTGGTTTTACTAAAGAAAAGATTAATGAAAACTATAAAAAGTTTAGAGAAGAAAGAAGTGAGAAAGTAAAAGAACTATATCTATCCGCCCGTAGAGAATATGTGGATGATGTTAAAGTTGCTGCTAAAGAATCTAATCTTGTTTCTTTTGAAGAATTTAGTAAATGGAGTATAGAAGAACAACAAAGTCGTAGAGCAAGAAATAATGAAATTCTTAAATCTATGATAGATATTATGAGTCATGAAAATTCTAGAGAAGAAAACTATTCTCGTAGTAATTTTGATGATCTTACTAATGCACTTAAAAAAACTAAATCTCTTATAGGTTCTCAGAATGTTGAGCGTAGTGCTTATAATCCATTTGACCAGATTGATTTCTTTGAAAATGCAGTTAGTGGTAGAAAACTTAAAGCATTCTCTGTTACTCGTGATACTTTTAATTCTATTTGTAATTTTACTAAAGCTCGTTTAGGTAAAGAACATTATATTAAAGTTACTTATGATTTGAGTACTGGAAACTATAATGTTAAAAATCTAGAAGATACATTTGGAAAAAATAATGTTTCTCACAATACAGAAAATAATACAGTTACTGTAACCCATACTAGAATTGGTAATAGTAATGGTAATCGTAATGTTGTAGGTAAACTTTTAACTGTTTATAGTTCACAAACTACCGCACATATTCTTGATGCTATTAAAGAAGGTGCTATTCCTAATGAGAATGAATTTACTTTTGGTACTTTTAAAACTCTTATAGATGTTGGTATGGATTATGAAACAGCTATTGCTTTTCTAATGCAACCAGCTATAACTAGAGTAGTTGAAGCTTATAATGAAAATAATAGTGTATATTTAAGTAGTACTGCAAATCCTATTAATACAGCTATTAAACGAATTGCTAAAGATTTAGGTCTTACTATTAAAGGAAAAGCTATTACTGATTATGATAGTATGGCTGATGTAAGAAAAGCAATAAACGATAGCCAAGATTTGAAAGATGCGTTTAACAAGGTGTTTTGGGCTGAATTTAACCCTAATAAACCTATCAATGAGCAGTCGTTCAACATAGATGCAAAACTCTTAAATAGACGCTTAAAATTAAGTAATTCAGCTAATAATTTTACAAGCCTACCAGATAAAAATACTTATGAAGTTGCTGCTTTTGATATTGCTACAATATTGATTTTTGAAAAACTTCATGAAACTACTAAGAATATTGAAGCAATTGCAAGATGCGCTAAGCCTGATAGTTTTGGAGCCAAGCAGACTATTCGTGCTACTAGAAAAGTAAAAGAATTTATAGTTAAATATATAACTGATAAAGGTAAACCTATAGCTAATACAATACAAGTTGGTGATACCGATTTATTAAGTAGTATTTATCCAGGTATTGAAACAGATAGAGGTATTGATGTTGATAAAAGTTCTTATGGTTATTTAGCTGCTTTCTTTAAATATGCCACAGAAACTAGTGTTGCTGCAAACTCACAATTGTTTAAAACTGAAAGTGAACAATTTGTAGATATAACTAATGCTATTGAAAATAAACTTGGAGGTAAAAATCTAAGCGAAGAACAATATAAAGAATTAAAACAATATATGGTTCAAAAAGTATATAGAAGTATTCCTTTATTAACTACTCCTATTACACTTAATGAATTTGGTTTAATTACTTATGATATTGATAGAATTAAAGAAATTGCTGAAGCTAAACAACCAGATCCTAATACTGTTAATTTAGATGATTTTAATGAACTAATAAAGTTTATTGAAAAAGATTATTGGGAAAATGAAAAATATCGTATATTTGGATATTCAACTAAACAAAGTTTAGATTTCCCAATTAAAGATATAAATAATCCTACTAAAGAAGAAATTGATGCATTTAATAAATTAACTCCTGCTCAAAAAGTTATTTGGATGCAGCAAAACTTTAAAGAAAATGCTGGACTATTTGAATATATTTATCCTAATATGTTTAATCAAAATGAAGCTAGAATTAAAGGTTATAGTACACAGACTCTTAAATTCAATGATCAAATTGATAATATTGAGGAATTATTTGTTCAATTTAATAATGCTTTCTTTAATAAAAATCCTTTAGTTAGACTTGCTGCTATAGATTTAATTAAATATTCTTTTGTTGTTGAAGGATTTAAATTTAAAAAAGGTAGTATAAGTAAGATTATTACTAATAAAGCTATGCAATCTGATTTAAATCAAAAAGGTATGGCTATCATTCCTGTAATGAAAGAATCTATGAATACTACTTTAAATATGCTTGATTCTACTAGAGATGAATTTATTGAGAGATTTATTCGTAGTCATAGCGAAATAGTTAAAGAAGTTAATATTCCTTTTGGTAGCAGTATAGAAAAAGAATTTAAAACTTCTATGACTACAAATACTCGAAATCTAGTTTATATTCCTTATACATCTCAAAAGAAAAACTTATTAGAATTTATTACTTTAGGCGCAGAAGATACAAAAGATTATATAAGAATTACTAGATCTATTAATAAACAAAGAAAAACAATTTTATATAAAGTTAAAAATACTAAAAATGGAGTTTATTTAATTCCTTTAAATTTACTTGAAAGAAATGAAACAGATGAAATATCTGTTAATAACAATAATAATTTATATCCTAGAAGTAAATTTTATGATGCTATAATTAATCATGCTACTAGAAATGATGTTGTTGATTTAACAATATATGAAGATACTAATTCTGAAAATTATAGTATTTATAGAGAATATCTATCTGCTTATACAATTCCTAAAAATAAATATGAACAGGCTAATGAATTTGAAACTAATATTGATTATTTAATTAAACTTACAGAAAGTAAAGATATTTTTGAACGAGATAGTGCTAGTAAGTTTATTAATGATGTAAATAAAGTATTAGATAAAAATCCACTTCCTGGAACTAAAAATATAATTTATAATCCTAGTAGAATTATAGCTAATAAAGTAATAAAAGGGAATAATGTAATTCAACATTTCCCTACGGGCGAGGAAGTACGAACTGTTAATATAACTCGCGTTGATGCTAAGAAAAACTTTAAATATTTAGATGACAGAACTAAAGCTATGTTAGAAAAAGATAGAATTAAATATCCTAATCTTTATCAAATAGAATTAGTTACTGAAGCGGATGTTAAAGAAGAGTATTTAAATAAACTTAAAACTAATAAAGAAGCGGCTATAGTTAATTATTCTATTACTAGTCCTTTGGATGATGTTGATTTAAATGATGAATATGATTATCAAGATATTGATAAAGTTAGTAAAAAAATGGTTGAACATATTCAATGGCGTCATAGATCTGGTATTGATGAAAATGCTAGTAATGTAGTTAGACAATTAAATAGTTTAGGTATTGATTTTAAATCTGGAGTTTCATTAGAAAGTAATAGAAAGAATATTTATGAACTTGCTGCTGAATATTTTAGAAGAAAATCGATTAATCTTCAAAGTCAACTTGAAGAATTTACTACTATAGCTGGAGATAAATTTGCTATTAATGACCCTGAATTATATAAATATTTAAGAACTCACCCAGATGATTATTTTAATCTTGTAGATGTTATTATTGAAGCTAAAACATTTGGTGATGTATTTAAAGAAATACTTGATACTAATATTTCTAGTTCAGATCCTCTTACTCAAAAATATATTGATGAAATAAGAAATGCTATAAATAAAGTTAGAAATAATAATAAATTAGTTGGTAAAAAGGGTGCTATGGATTTACTATTTAATGATTATATTGCTAATAATTTTTCTACAAATCCTTTAATTAGAAATAATTTTATTAAACTTACTGACCAATTTGGAGATGTTGATTGGTGGGATTTAAATCTTTCAGATATTGGAGAAGTAAATCATAAACAAATCCAAACTATTGTTAAACTTGTATCATCTATTCTTAATGAAGCTACTTCAGTTTTAGCCCCAAAAGAAGTTGCTGATTTTAATAAAAAATATGATACTATTATGGCTATGCCTGAAAGTTATAATGAAAATAATATTATAACTAAAGATGGAAGACTTATTCAAATTTATACTGATAATTTTATAGAAGATAAATATAAATTTGCTAATGCAGCTAGAGATGCTGAAATGATTTATGGTCGTTATAGTAAAGAACATTTTGAAGCTAAATTAGCAAATGATAAATGGAAACTAGAAAATCTTGAACAAGAAGTTAATGATAATTATTATAGACAAAAAATTGCTTTAGAAGAAAGAACTTATAAAGCTTGTCAACATGCTAGAGGTAATGATTTCTTAGAATATCTAAAAATTAGAGATGAACTTTATAAAGACCATAAAGATTTTCGTTCTTTAACTCCAGATGAAAAAGCTAAACATGAAGAATTATTAAGTAAAATGCAAGCTCTTAAATCTGATATTATTGGAGAAATAGACAGAGGAGAATTAAAAGATGATGAAGGTAGAGATAGATCTAGAGCAATTGCAAATTATGAAAAAGGTATTAAAAAGTTAAATAGTGATTATTTTGAATATGATGAAAGAATAGGTTTTAGAGATACTTTAGAATATTTTAATAAAATTATTAAAAATTATGAAAAAGCTCATCCTAATGAAACATTAGATATGAGACTTAAAGATCCTACTTATAGAGAAGCTTATGATTGGATTTATGCTAATACTATTTATAAACTTTCAGAAGATGCAGAAAAAGCTCTTAAAGCGGCTTATGGATATTTTATGCCAAATACTGATGGTAAAAAGTCTGGTAATAGTACTGTAACTACAATATTAAACAATAATAATGCTTATGATAGATATGGTTATATTGATCCTAGAGGTTTATCGTTAGATGATATTGCTAAAATTAAAGCTTCTTATGAATTAGATTTTGTAAGTAATTATAATAGTACTGTTGAAAAAGTTAATTTTATTAAAAGTATTCCTAAAGATTTACCTATTTATAATGATACTTTTTATGAAGATATTAGACATCCTAGCGAATTTACTTCTGAAGTTCAAAAACGCAAAAATGAATTAGCTAAGATTATTAATAAACTTATAGTTAAAGGATTAGATAATAATGGAGATTTAAGTACTGAAATATTATTTAATAATCTTTCTAAAGATGAATTAAAACAATTAGCTGATGCTTATAAAGAACTTAAATCTCTTAAAGAAACGAGAAAGAAAGATAAAGTTTATAATGAAAAACTTAAATCTTTAATAGATAGTGGTAAAATTACTTTTATTGGAGATGATAATCCAGTTTATATCAAAAATATAACTTGGTTTAATAGTCAATCAAATAATCTTACTACTGAACAAAAACAATTATGGTTTGATATATTCACTGAAGAAGATTATAAAGGTAATACTGTAGCTAATAGTGATATATTTGGATATATAGAAGCTGCTCCAGAATATATTAACTATGAAAGAACTGAAGCTAAAAAACTCATTGAAAATAATATCATATATAAACCTACTGAGTATTATTATGATATGATGGATAAAATGAGTAAACTTGGTAAAGATAAATATGAAGAATGGTTTGATTTAAATCATATTTATAATCCAAAAATGAAAGCTTGGGAACCTCTTAGAATTTGGACTAGACGAGAAGTTAATCCTAACGGTTCTTTAAAAGGAAGTTATTCACAAATAGCTACTTATGACAATACTAATAGAAAAATAGCTGATGGTATGGAAAATTCCAATTATAAACCTTATACAGCTAATTATAAAATTAAACCTAATGAATCGGGTATAGATACTAATAAATATGCTAATAGTAAATATACTAGTCTTTCTAAAAAAGAAAGAGCTATGCATGAATTGCTACAAACTACTCTTAATTTTTATACTATAGATAATGAATCTGCAAGTCATATTATGAAATCTTTTGTTGAACGAGGTTATCTTCCCCGTAGAGCAAAGTATGAGCCAGATGCTAAATATTATATTTCTCAAGCATTAGGTTCTGTTGGTCTTGAATTTAGAGAAACAGGTGAAACTGAATGGACTCAATATATGGATTATGCTCATGATAGAGATATTAATTTTGATATGTTGAAAAATCTTAAACAAAAAGGTTATCAAGAACAACTTCCTATTCCTGAAAGAAATGAAGGAGAAAATAATGCTGATTATGAGAAACGAATAAAAGATATTAGAGATAAAAATAAAGAGATTAGAGAAGCTAATGCAAAATTAGAACAAGAAATACTTGATAGAGATTGGAAAGGTGTAATGAATGATTTTATTACAAAATCTATTGAATATAATGCCAGAAATAAAGCTAAAAATTCTATTTATTTACTTCTTGAAGATCTTAAAACTAGAGGGGCTTATGATTTAAGTAATTATAATAAAGTTCCTATTAAAGATAATAGAGGTTCTGTTAAAGAATCTGCTGAATATCAAACTATTAGTCAAAAAAATGCTATAGGTATTACTGAAAATTGGATGCGTCGTATTATTTATGGTCAATTTAAAAAGACACAACGATTTACTAAATATGCTGACCTTATACAAAATATTACTTCTGCTAAATATATGATATTCAATGTTACAGGAGGTATTGCTAATATAGGTACTGGTGTGGCAAATATATTTAATGAAGTTTTTGCAAATAAATATTTTAATATGACAGATTGGGGAATTGCTCAAAGAGAATATTTTAGTAATTCTTTGAATATTATTGCAGATATGTATAAACCTACTAGCAATAATGAAACCGCAGCTTTACTTAAAATGTTTGATATTGTTAATTTTGATGATTTTAATGAAAGAAGAACTAATGAATCTGCTAGTGAATATACTAAGAGAATTCGTGAAAGTCTTTATTTTATGCAAAGTTCTGGTGAACATTATATGCAAAATACTGCTCTTTTAGCTATGCTTAATTCTCATAGAATATTTAAAGATATAGATGGAACACCAAAAGTTGGAAGTTTCAATGATTATATCTGGAATATTGAGATAGATACTATGAAAAAATTACTACAAGAAAATAGAGAACTTTATCAAAGTTATGTTAACTTTATTAAAGAAGAAACTAAAGATATTAAAAATATTCAAAAATATGATAGTTTACAAGTAGATTTTAATGCTACTTTTTTAAGGCGAAATGGTGATAAAAATCTTATTAAAAAATATATTGCTGCTAGAAAAGAAGCAGTTAAAAATGCTAAAACTGAATTTAATAAAGCTCCATTATTGAGAGAACAATTTAGTCTTACAGATGGAGTAATTACTATTAAACCTGATAGTGAATTAACAGGTAGAATGTTTGGGGAATTTAAAGAAAAAGTTAAACAAACTAATAAACTTATTCATGGTGTATATGATAAAATTGGTGCTGCTAAAATCGAATCTGAATGGTGGGGAGGTTTAGTGATGCAATATCATAAACATATATATCCTGGTATTCTTAAAAGATGGCGTAATAGAGGTATGTATAATGAACTTAGAGAGAGTCCTGAAAAAGGTTCTTATAATATATTAGGTATGTATTTAAGTACTGAATTTAGAGAAGCTTATAAAAGAATTAAAGATAGAAAAGAGAATCAAGATAATGTTGCTATTGCTTCTATACAAGAAATTGTTAAAGCTGCTATTGATACTGCTTTAAATCTAAGACTCAATTATAATCTTCTTCCTATTTGGGAACAAAATGCGATGAAGAGATGTTTAGGTGATTTACTTGGCGTTACAAGTGCTTTCTTGATTGCTATTGCTATTCATATGGCTACAGATGATGATGAAATTCAAGAAAATGATTTTTATGCTACTGTACTTTATATGGCAGATAGATTAAATTCTGAGGCTCAAATGTATACTCCTTGGGGTCTTTGGACTGAAGCTTCAACATTATGGTCATCTCCTATTGCTGCACAAAATGGTCCTAAAGATTTAATTAAAGGTTTAAGTATTGGTATTCAAGCTCTTTATGATGAAGACTTTAATATTAATTATACAACTGGTTTGTATAAAGGTCAAAATAAACTTGCTGTACTTCTTTATAGAAATACTCCTATTTATAGAGTTTATCAACGACTTAGTACTATGGATAAAAATAATAGTTATTACAGAATTAATGAAACTGCATTTAATATTAAATTCGCTAAAACAATTGCAGATACAATTAATCCTGATTAATCAGTAGTTCTGTAAGATAAAAAAAAGGCTCGTGAAAAAGGAATTAATCCTAATCACGAGCCTAATTTTATTATTACTATTATATATTATTTATCTGTTGCTGGTTTAACTTTTACAGGTTTATCTTTATCTAAAATATCTTTTTTAACTTTATTTCTATTTGTTTTATTAGCTTTAATTTGTTCCATTAATTCTTTATGAGTAGAAGTAATACCATCAGCTATAGTAATAATATCGTTATGTAACATATGGCCAGCATCAGTTAAACTTTTTAACTGAATATTATTTTTTTCTTTAATTAACTCTCTAGTTAATTTAAACTCCTCAACAGCATATTTATAAATATCATTTTCATTTCTAATAATACTATTATTATTGCTAATTATATCAGATTTAATACTATTACATAATTTTTCTAATGTTTCTATATTTTCTTTAATGGATTTAAGATTTTGTTCTATCACAATCATTGATTCATCAACAATATCAACTTTATTCAATAGAATATCTAAATTTTCATTAACTGAATTTACTTTTATAAATAGTAATATCATCATTACTACTATAATTGATAATAATATAATTTCCATAATGTTTGTTTTATTGATTTGTCCCTCTACGGGCGGATAAACATAGTCTATTATAATTAACATCTTCAAAAACAGCTATAATAAGATTATATTATCTTACCCGTAAAAGGAATGGTTATTTATTTATTTGTTTTAAGTTTTATTTTAAAAGAATTATGACATATAAAACAATTATAATCAATAATTTCTTTATGTTTAAGTAAAATCTCTTCTTCTTTGGTTAATTTACTAAGAATTAATTTCTCACCACAAAAAGGACAAGAAGTTGTATAACCAGGAAGATTTAAATATTGTTCAGCAAAAGCAAAACCTTTAACATCTTTATTTTTTCTAAAACGATCAGTTGTACTTTTCATAATAAATTATTGTTTATCTGGATCTAAAGCATGAGCTGATTTATCAATCAAACCGTATTTAGCCCATTGAAGAACAAACCCCAAAGCAAACCAAAGTTGGTCTTCAGCATGAGGTTTAGCAAATTTATATCCTACATCAAGACTGAAATCTTCAGCTTTAACGCAAGAACTTTGTCCATGAACTTCAAATCCTGTAATAGTTGTTAAAGTAACATTTGTAGTTTTAGTTCCAACTTTAGTAGATTGTGAATA
>JAZNJG010000063.1:0-14002 GCA_045577945.1 Bacilli bacterium
TTACTATCACTATCTGGATTTTTTATTTGGTTATTAAATCTACACCAAATATTTAAATATTTAACAGCATTAAATCTTTTATTACTTTTTATTTGATATACTTTATCTTTATAATATATGTTTAATTTGTTTCTTCCTAAAACACTTACTCCTGTTATATCTTCAAATAAAAATTCATATTTGTTTTCATCATTTGATTTTGTTTGTATTTCAACTTTATTTCCATATAGTTTTATAGTACAGTCTTTTGATATTCTTTCTTTATGCTTGTATAAATGCACAATAAAGAAATTGCCTGTTTCAGTATACATTAATTCATCAAAATATTTTGTTAAATCTAAATTATTAATATAATCATTTTGATAATTATACCATTCTAAATAATTGTTAAATGGAAAATCACTAATTTTATCAATTGGTTTAAATTTCTTATCATCAGTATATTCAACCTCTAGATTACACTTAGTGCATCTAATTACATTCCCTTTTGAATAAAACGTTGTTAATCCACATTTTGGGCAAACATATGCAACCCTTTCAAGATATTCAGCTTTTCTTTTACTTTTAAATAATTCATTAGATTGATGTTCATTAACATAAAGGCCTTTTTTAATTAAATCTCCAAGTTCTTCATCTGTCATTTTTAAATAAGTTTCTGGTAAAACTGTTTGATAAACATAAGATTTCATTTTACCTTTTCTTAATTTATGACCCCATCTTGGTTCAACACCATATCCTCCTTCTATACGATAGATTAGTAGTGGTATTTTTAATAATTTCACTAATTTAATTATTGCAGGGTTAAAATTCATTGTTTCTCCACTAAAAGTTCTATTTCCTTCTGGAGCAATTGCAATTGAACCTCCTTCTCTAACTACTTGAATGCATTTCTTTACAGCATTTAAATCTGAAACATTTTTCTTAATCGGAATTGGTTTTATTAAAAACTCTATAACTCTTGAAATAAAGCCATTTGAAAAAAGGTCTTCTGAAGCAAGATAATATAAAGGTTTTTTAAATGATTTTCCAATAAAAAATTGATCAAATGCTGTTTGATGATTATATATTATCAAATAAGGTTCTTTTAAATTTTCTTTGTATTTTGTAGCTTTTATATGATACTTAATGTACATATAAGGGCTTAAAATCACATTAACAACATCTCTAGTAATTTTATGTCTAAATCTAATCCACTTTTTCTTTTTCATAAATTCACCTTAACTATCTTTATTATTAATTATTTTATCATATTTTGCATTTATAGTCAATTTAGCTTTTTCAACAATTATTTATAATAGACTAATAAGACACTTATATGCTAAATAAAAAAATAGCAGAATTCATTTCAGAATCCTGCTTTATATTCACTAAGTATTTAATTAATTTAATCTTCTTGCCAAATGATTTCTTCCTTGTTTTGATATTTCTTTTTGAAAATTTTTCTTCTAAATAAATATATAGTATAAGCAAACCATAAAACAAAGAATATACCGCATGCAATGCACGCATTTGTAAATGAATTTGCGGCAAATTTAAGTAGGAATAGTAATGGTGCAATTAAAATAGTAGCTGGGAATGTAGATAATATGTAAAGACTTGAAGTTGGTGTCTTTAAATTTGGATCTATTTCCTTAAGCAAAATCATACCATTTGATGCTGTCCCTGTCATTGTACCAAATGTCATTAGGAAGAACTCATGTTCAAATCCCTTGAAACAATGTTTAGCTACTAATCTAATATAAACAAAAGTTATTATTCCCCCAACAGCAGCAAGAATAACTATTGGTAAAATATAATTCTTAATATCATTAATTTGAATAGAAGCAACACCAGCTACAATCATTAAGTCGAAGCTAAATCCAGATATTCTATCCATTTGATAATTATTGATATAATCTCTTTTCATAATCTTTTTTCTTCTGATTTTCTTAACTATAAACTTAATTAAAGTTGCCCCAATAACTGCCCATAAGAAGTTAAATCCCCAAGCAATACTATTAGTAAAATCAGAAATAACAGCTAATAAGCACATAATACCAAAGGCGATACCATACGCTAATGCCACAAATCCAAGTTGAATAGAAAACTTATCAACTGATTCATTATCAGGAATATCGTTTCCATTTGGATTATTTTCATTTACAAAATTGACTGTATTATCTACTTCTCTTACTTTTATAAGTCCTTTTTTCTTGAAAATATTAATATATATAACTCCAATTACTGATGCTACAATAAATCCGATAGAAGCTAGTGATAAACCAAAACTACCATTACCCGTAAACTGTGTAGCAGATATGTTCGTAAAATTAATATCCCAAGTTAAAGCATTTCCAGGTCCTTGACCATATGCTAAAGGTAAAATCAATCCACTGATATAAGAAATCACATTACTTCCACCTTTAGTTAATGTAAATAATAAAATAGTTATACCAAGCCCAACAAAAGCTTGAAGCATATAGCATCCACCTTGCATAGCTCCGTTTTCAAGAACTTGTGTTTTATGAGTTTTGACATTACCTTTTTCGGTTTTCAACGATAATGCCGCAAACCCAATTCCTAAACCATGATATGCAAGAACTTGCATTAATCGATTATCTATTAATGCTATATCAAATCCTCTACATATATAATTTACAATTAGCAGTAATGTACCACCAATCAAAGCAGATGGAATAAGTGCTTTTCTAAATACTGGAACTACATTTCTTAGTAAGTTACCGATTAATAAGAATATTAATAATATTCCTAATTGGACTAAAAAATTCCATACATCACCATAATTTGCTAGTGAAAAATCCCAATCAACATTTGCTAAAAAATAATTCATAAGTCCTCCATGTCATAATAAAACTTATCTTTATCTCTTACTTTTACACCTATTTATCTAGTAAATTATACCACTTTTTTAATAAAAAATAAATACAATTTATAAATTATCAACAATTATTTAAATTTTGATATTTATAAATTGTATTTAATTTTTTTCGCAACGATCATAAATCTATGTTCAGTAGATTCTATATAACCTTTCTCCTTAAGTATATTATTTAATTCAATAAATTTATCTATATACCTATCAACAGAAAAATCAATAAATTCCCAACTTATTATTCTTGCAAAAAAAGCAATTGCACCTAAATCAAAAAACTTTAGTTTAGGATAGAACTCTTCTTTATATATTATCTCAAATCCATTTTCTTCAAGCCTTTTTATAGAATCATTAAATGTCATTTCTGGAAACTGAATAATATGATTTGGATCAAAAAATCTCGATAAATCAATATTATTGTAAGCACCCACTTGTTGAGTTATAAATAGACCATTTAGTTTCAAAATTCTATTTATATCTTTTTCATTATAAGATTCATGTCTATTAATTACAACATCAAATTTATCGTCTATAGATGATAAATCATCCCCAACAAAAGGATAAACTGTTATCCCTAATGGTGACAAAGTCTCTTCACATAACTTAATATTGGGTTCATATCCTTCGGTTACTGAAGTTAAACTATGTGGGTGATTTAATGATAGCAAAATTTCTCCTCCTCCAGTTCCTATATCTAATAATTTATCATCATCTTTCAAATATTTCTTAATAATACTTTTATAATCCCAAGGAAGATCATCACTTTTCCATCTTTCATCTAAATATGAAAAATCCCATCCTTTAAAACTATGTTCTTCTTCATCTTTTAAATATTTTAATAATTCATCTTTATTCATTCTTAAATTAACCTTTCAAATATGATTTATATTTTATCATAAAGTTTATTAATTTTCAATTTGATAAAACTACTATTCATAGCTTAATTGCTTATTTTCTAGTAATTTGACAAATTTTTAAAATATGGTATAATTACCTTGTATACTCTTATAGTTGGTTATTCAAGGAAATAAAATATAAGATGTCCTCTTATATTCTTTTTCTTTATTGGGGGTGTTAAGGTGAATAGTGAATTATTAAGAGGAAACACCAAAAAATTATTTATAAAGTATTTACTTGCCACGCTTGGCAGTGCTACAGTTGCTAGCATCTATGGATTAGCAGATAGTATTTGTGTAGGCCAATATGAAGGACCAAATGGGTTAGCAGCTTTATCGATTGTTATGCCTATTTGGACAATTATGTATAGTTTAGGTTTACTTACTGGCGTTGGAGGAGCTACTATATTTGGATATCAAAAAGGTAAAGGAAATGATGAAAAAGCTAATAAAACTTTTACAGTTTCGTTAATCATAGTTTCTGTAGTTTCTTTTACTATTTGGATAAGTCTTTTATTTTTTGATGATGAGTTATTAAGATTATTCGGTGCAGATGATACAATACTTCCTCTTGCTAAAAAATATATTACTCCAATTAGATTTATTGTTCCTTTTTATCCGTTTACTGAACTTTTGAGTGCTTTTTTAAGAAATGATAATGATCCAGTATTAGCTTCTAAAGCAGTTATTACTGGAGGAATATTTAATATTATTGGAGATATTGTCTTTACCTTTGTTTTAGATTTAGGTATCCTTGGGGCTGGTATTGCTACCGCAACCGGTATTGTTATTACAGTATCTATTATGCTTACACATTTTTTCAAGAAGACAAACACAATAAAGATTGTGAAACCAGAAAATATGTTTAAAATATTAAAAAATATTATTATTATTGGATTTGGAGCTTTTGCACTAGACTTATCAATGGGAATTATTACTATTATATTTAATAACCAAATTGGTAAATTAGGTCCATCATATCTTGCAATATATGGAATTATTGTACAACTTGTCTTGTTAGTCCAAACTATATCATATTCTATTGGTCAATCTTCACAAGCAATAATATCAATTAATTATGGAGCTAAACAAACCTCTAGAGTTCAAAAGATGATAAAATATTCTTTAGTTACTAGTTTTACAATTGGTTTAATAGGATTTGGTTTAATCTCATTATTACCTGAAAGTTTTGTAAAACTTTTCACTAAACCTACAACGGAAATTCTTGAGCTTGCTCCTAATCTAATGAGAATATTTTCTATATCTTTTATTTTCTTACCATCTAATATATTTATAACATATTATCTTCAAAGTATTAATAAACCAACAAAAGCTATTATAATAACTGTCTTAAGAGGATTTATATTACCTTTAATTGTTATTAATTGTTTACCTCTTATAAATAGTTCTTTAGTATGGTATTCTATGATAATAATTGAAATAGTAGTATTCTTATATGGAATATATCAAATTAAGAAAAACAAATTAACTTAAAAATTAAAAGGTGATCTACTAGATATCTAGTAAATCACCAATTTTTATTTTTATTAATCTTATTTAACAAATTATTAACATTTTTATTTTAAGTATTTTTCAACATAATATTGATATTTTTGGCGATAGAATTCACTTTCTCCTCTTATAACCTTAAGAGATTCATGAATATTGAAGTTGCGTTGGAATAAATCAATTACTCCCCCCGCAATATTAGAACAATGATCAGATACTCTTTCCATATTAGTAATTAAATCACTCCAAACAAATCCAGCTTCAATGCTACAATTTCCTCTACGAAGCCTTTCGATATGTTGTGATCTAAGTAATTCTTTCATCTTATCAATTACTTGTTCTAATGGTTCTACATTATTTGCAGTTTCTAAATCATTATTTATAAATGCGTTATGGGATAACTCTACTATCTCAATTGTGGCTTCACATAGTAATTTTAATTCTTCTAAAGCTGGATCAGTAAACTTGATGCCTTTATTCTTTAGTTCTTCAGATGATTCTAAAATATTTACTGCATGGTCACTGATTCTTTCAAAATCACCAATTGCATGAAGTATGTTTGATGATTTTCTACCTTCTCTTTCTGATAAGTTATGAGAGCTTAATTTTACTAGATATGACCCAATTATATCTTCATAATGGTCTGTTAGATCTTCTATTTCGCGTATTCTATTTGCTTTTTGTTCATCATATTCTTTTAAACACTCAATACTTGATATTAGTGATTCTTTTGCTAAGTCGGCCATCTTCAATGTAAGTGAATAGCTTCTATCAATAGCTACGGCTGGAGTTGCTAATAATAATTCATCTAATTCAGAAATAACTTCAGGTTTTTTCTCATCTGGAATAATCTTATAAGCAAGTTTTTCAAGTAATTTTACTGCTGGTAGTAAAATAATTGTACAACCAACATTAAATAATGTGTGAACAACTGCTATACCAACAGATGTAGCCGAATCATTAAATATTTCTGGTGAGAAAATAATATCTGAAAGCCAGAATATTATTAACCAAATAACAGATCCTATCAAATTAAATGCTAAATGGACAACAGATGCTCTTTTAGCATTTTTATTTGTTCCAATAGATGCTAAAATTGCGGTAACACATGTTCCAATATTTTGTCCCATTATGATAGGTACCGCAGCTCCATACGATATTGCTCCAGTAAGAGCAAATGCTTGTAGAATACCAACAGATGCTGATGATGATTGGATAATAGCGGTTAAAATAGCACCAACTAACAAGCCAAGTATAGGATTTTCAAACATTATAAACAATTCCTTAAATGCTGGAACATCAGCTAATCCAGACACTGCTTTACTCATTGTATCCATACCAAACATTAATGTAGCAAAACCAAGAAGAATTGTACCAATATCTTTCTTTTTGTTTGTTTTACCAAACATATAAAAAGAAATTCCGATTAAAGCTAAAACTGGTGAAAAGGAAGTTGGTTTAAGTAATTTAACAAATAAACTATCTCCTGAAATTCCACCTAAACTCAAAATCCATGATGTGATAGTTGTACCAATATTAGCACCCATAATGACATTAATAGCTTGACTTAAAAGCATTAATCCAGAATTAACGAACCCTACAACCATAACTGTTGTGGCAGAGGAACTTTGAATAACTGCCGTTACCCCAAGTCCAGTAAAGAATCCAGCAGCTTTATTAGTTGTTAATTTACTAAGAGTTAATTCTAACTTGCTACCTGCACTTCTTTCAAGTGATTGACTCATTATATTCATTCCAAATAAGAACAAACATAGTCCACCGATCATCGTTAGTACATCAAATATATCCATAATACTCCTTATTTATATTCTAATATTATTAATTGATATTTTTTATAATATTATAATTATTATACATTTTTTTACAATATAAATCAACGAAAAATCATTAATTCTTAATCTAAAACGCTTTCTAATATCTTTAATAATAATATTATATGTTTAGAAAAAACTATAAAAAAAGAACTAACAAGTCGTTAGTTCTTAAGTACAAATAATCAAATCATATATTATATGTTATATTATGATATATCCATTCTTGCCACAACACCCCAAGGAGGCGTTACTTTGGTATTATTTATTAACCAAATAACTGGAATATTTTGGGCAGCAGATTCTGGTGGAAACAATGCATAACCATCAGTTAATATGATGATACTTTTTGGTTTATTTTCCATTTTACTGATATATTGAAATACTTTAACAAAACTAGTTCCTCCTCCACCTCTGGGTTTGATTCTCAATAAATCATCTACTGAACTAAATTCAACAGGATCATACACTTTAGAATCGAAAAAACCTAAATAACCATTTAAAGATGGAAACTGATCTAATGCTCCTTTTATTTCTGAATAGGCTTGTGTTATACAACTATTATTTATTGACCCAGATGTATCTATCATAAACAGAATATCATTAGGTTCACTTTCACTCTCAACAAGCTCGTTAAAATCAGGCATATAGAATGGTCCTTCGATTCTTCTATCAGGTGGCATAAATGAATAATCACCTATTTCAAGTGACAAGAAATCATTTAATAATCTCTTCCAATCTACTTTTCCTTCTTTTAATTCGTCAATCATTCTTTCTATTCCAAGAGGAATTTTCCCAATTCCACTTGAACTTTCTCTTCTAGAGATTGCATTAGCAGCATTAACTACTTTTTGAGCCCATTCGTCTTCCTCTGTTCCATCATCAGATTTTTCTTTCCATTTTGAGTGGTCATCTTGCAATCCACTATTAGTACTTTTTGTTCCCTTTGATGAGGATTCAGAACTACCTGAATTAGATTTTTTTAATTGTTTTTGAGCATTCTTTATCAACTTATCATAGACTTCTTCAGCAGTAAAATTATATCCTTCTTGTTTGTCTATTAAATGCATTGATTCTCCATAATTTTTTAAAGTGATAGAATTAATATCCATATTATTAGAATATAAGATGTTAGAATTAACAACTATGTCACATGCTACGTTAAATAAGAAATCATCCGCTTTTTTGCCTCTGTAACAATGTTTTAAAGCCACATGCATAATTTCATGCATCATAACAAAATCCAATTCTCTGTCAGATAATTCATCTAGAAACTTTGGTGAGAAGTTGATAACTTCTCCATCGGTGTAAGCTGTATCACAGTTTGCATCTAATCCAAATTTCATATGCATTAATAAAAGCCCATAAAAACCATTATTATTTAATATTCTAAATCTAGATAAAATGATTCTCTGAGAATACTTTTTAATTGCTTCATTTGATAAATTAGTCAAGCTCATCTAACAATTTTCCTTTACTGTTTAACCATCTATTAAATAATGGAATTTTCACTAATTCTTTCACAAATCCTTTTTCGATAGCAATATAATCTCTTAATAAAATTGTAGAATACTCAGGAGGTAATTTCATTGCATATTCAATACTATTTTCTAATTTAGTTACGTTATCTTTATATTTTCTAGCATATACGACCATTGAACTAATTAATGCATAAAGAACATCTCCTTTTTTAGGAATCATTGTTTCTTTACCATCAAAAATATTCTCAATGTTTGGTAAACAGTCATACACACTAATCCATGACTTAAACTCCAAAGCCACACCTTTTCCAACTAATCCTGCCACAAGAGGGTAAATTGTATCAAATTTACCTGTAAGGTTATTAAGTAAGTTTGAAACCATTTCCCAAGTTCTTGGTGTATTATATGCTAGTGTTGATGTTTTAACATCAGTTTCAATTAAATAATCTGGTTTAAATTTCAAAAAACCTAATACTTTTTCATTGATACTGTGGCTAATAGCCCATTTATTCCATGCCTCAACATTTGGTTCAATTTCCAAATGTAATAACCTGTTGGCTAATGCTTTAGGCATAGCATAAGCTACTGATTTATCAGTGGTTCTATTACCTGCCGCAATAACAATACAGTTATTAGGAAGCATATGCTCACCAATTCTTCTATCCAAAGTAATTTGATAAGCAGCAGCTTGCACAGACTGAGGAGCTGCAGAAATTTCATCTAAGAACAAGATATTTACGACATCGCTTGATTCATCCATTTGGAAGATTTGTGGTCTTAACCAAACTGCTAATGTCTTATCTTCATTAGATGTTGGAATACCTCTTAAATCAATTGGATTAAACAAAATTAATCTTACATCAGTAACTTTTACCTTTTTCTTAGTATTTAGTTCAAGTTCTTTAGCTAGTTCCTTAATTGCTTGAGATTTACCTACTCCAGGAGGACCCCAAAGCATAACAGAAGGCATTTTAGTGATTTCTACTCCATTATTAATTACTTGAGTAAACATAAAGGATAAAGTATCAACACATTTGCCAGCTGACATAACAGGGATTAATTCTAGTTTCACTTCACTCATTTTTTTAACTCCTTATCTATTTTTTCTAACCTTTGTTTTAACGCTTGAATTTTATCGTCAAAATTAGTTTCCTTACTTAATTCTTGTTTTAAAAATTTAACCTTATTTTTGTTAGCACTTAAATCAGTATTAATTTTATGAAGAGCGGATTGTAAATTATCCAAATAATTATCAATTCTGACAATTATACCAGCTTTCGCTAAAGATATTTCAATAACATGCTTATAATTACCTTTAAGATATAAGAAACTCTTATCAACAACCATATTACGAGGAGCGTAGATTTCAAATCCCTGATAATTCATTATGAATTTATCATCTTTCATTAATATGTAATCTTTTAACTCATCATACAACAAATCTCTAATCTCATTTCTTTCTTCTGTAGTGTATTTTTTATAAGAATCGTTATATAAATCTATGTCTTTTTCAAACAATTCTTTCCTACTTTTTAGCTCTTTTATTTGGCTGTTTGTGTCGGATAATTCCTTTTCTCTCATCCATCTCATTTGTTTATTTTTAGTGTTTAAAATCTTAAGTTTATTAAGTTCGTTCTCTACTTCGAATCTTTCTCTAATCTTTGGGTTACCAATAGCCAAAGCTTTAACTTCACCATAATTTAGAACCGTATTATCTACATCATCAGCACTTCTATTAGAAATAGAATTTGATAATAACTCATTAATAAAAGCCTGTTTAGTCTCTAAAAGTTGCCATGAATACGCATCAAAAGAACCTTCCTGAATATATCTATAGATAAATACTTCTTTATTTATATTACCTTTTCTAATAATTCTTCCTTCTCTTTGAACCATATCCGCTGGTCTCCAAGGTACGTCTAAGTGGTGAATTGCTATTAATCTATCTTGAACATTTACTCCAATTCCTAACTTAAATGTTGAACCAAATAGAACTTTAATCTCACCTTTATTAGTCTTATCTAATATGTCAGCTCTTTTACTTTCAGTAGTTCCTGTATGAATAAACTCCATTTCCTCTCTCTTTATTCCAAGGATTTCTAAAATTTTTCTAACTTCATCATATAAATTGAATGAATCTTTAGGTGTAGAACTATCACAGAAAATAAGTTGTGTTAGATTATTATCTTTAGTATTTTGGTAAATATAAAAGACATTTTCAGCACATCTATATGCCTTAGTATTAGATCTTAAAGTGTACTTTTTATCATCAATAAGTCTTAAATCAAGGGCAGCTTTACGACCATCTGTTGTAATTTTCAACATATTGTCTTCGCTTCTCTTAACTTTTCCCCTTCGGCATAGATCAGCTCTCTCAGCTAGACTTGTTACATATTCATCTAATAAACGATTCTTTGGAAGAACAATATCTTTATAACCATTAAAATCAGGTAATTCATCATTTTTTTCCAAGACATAAAAATCTGCAATATTTGCTAAAATTGCGGTAAGCTCTGGTAGATTATGGAAACGTGAAAATCTTGTAGCCATACGATAACCAGATGAATCAACATCTACCTCAAACTCTTCATTCTTTTCCGCAAACATTGATACCCAATCATCAAAGGTGTTAATATTACATAGTTTCAATTCACCTTCTTGTAAATAACTTTGGAACACATAACAATCTGTAATAGAATTAGTAATCGGTGTCCCAGTAGCCATAATGACACCTCCATCATGTCTACTAACAGTATATTTTACTTTTTCCTTCATTTCTTTACATTTTGTTGAACCAGCTTTATTAATACCAAGAACTCTCTCAATTTTTGATTCAATAGGAACATTTTTATAATTATGAGCTTCATCAATATATAATCTAGTAATCCCTAGTTTATCATATGCAATATCAGCATTGTCTTTCACAACAGCTTTTAATTTAGTTAGCTCTTTTTCTAACTTTTCAATTAATTTAGTTAATTTTAATGAAGATTGCTTTTTATTAGCTTTTTTAATTTTATCAATTCTTTTTTGAAGTTCACTAATTCTATAATCATAAGATGTAGTAATTAACTCAAAACATGAATAAGGCATAATAATAGCATTATAACTATTATCCCTAATATCTTCCAATACTTCTCTTCTCTTTTTAGGAACAAAATGCTTAGGGTAAACCACTTTAATATTAGCATCAGGATAAAGATATTTATAGTCAGATTCCCATTGTGTGATAATACTATTAGGAACAACATATAAATTCTTTTTAGATATTCCTGTTTGAAGCATTTTTTCTCCTGATGCAATCATAATATATGTTTTACCAGAGCCTACTTCATGAGCCAGCAAAGTGTTTTTGTTAAAGATTATACGAGCAATAGCACTTTTTTGATATTCAAATAAATTTACTTCTTTATTCATTCCTGGAAATTCCAAAAAATTCCCATCATATATTCTTGACACATTATATGCATACAAATTATTGTAAGCATCCGTAACCTTTTTTGTCCTTGTTTTACTTTCAAAAATATATTGTTTAAAATCTTCATTTAATATTTTTTGCTTTTCCATAGCAAGCAAAGTTTCATTCTTATTTAATTGATACTTATTTTCGTTATTCTTTTCCATAACAGATAAAGTATTCATATTAAGAGTTCTTTTAACAAGTTCAATACCTGATAATTTTTTAGTACCATACAACAAATCAAAATTATACAAATAATCTTTTGTATAGTATTTCATCGTAGTGGAGATATCCCAAGTGCCAGTAATTTCTTCATATTTAATAAACTCAACTCCAGTTACTTTTCTACAATTAGCTCTTGTCATAATAAAATCCACAACAATATCTTTTGGTACCCATGGTGAGGAAATCGTAATGAAGATATCTTCACTAGCAATACCCTTTGGTAAAACTTTTTTCAAAGCTGTAATGTTATCAGAAAAATAACCTTTATATTCCACATTAGCTTCTTTAGCCTCTGTTAATTTAGTCAATAAGTTACCAGATAAATACTCATCAGCAGTAACCCAACCTTTATAAAAACATTCATTCCATTTTCTTGGGTCTTGATAAATAGATCCTTTTAATTTATATATTACTTCATGAAGTGTTGATGAACTTACTTTAGCAATATATTCAATATCAACACAACCTAAAGTATTAAGAGAAGATATCAAAGCATCAGAAATACTCTCTACATGCACTCCCTCAGTAATTGGGGAATCATCAAAAACATTATTCCAATCAAGCGATAATGTCATTGAAGTAATATCTTCAATTTCCTTTTCTCTTCTTTTTTTCTCCTCTTCAATATTGGTTTTAATTGTATTAAGTTCCTTAATAAAATCATCTATTCTCTTATTAGGAAACTTTGCATTCATAAAAATACTTATATATTCTAATATATTTTCATATGTATATTCACTTTTTAATATTTTTGTAAAAGGAATATCTCCAGAATAATCATGTTCAAGAATATTCATACAATTGATAATAATCTTAATATTATCAACTAAGTTTACTCCTAAGATCAACTCATCTCTTGCTCTAATTTCTAAGCCTTCAATACTTCCTTGTTTAATAGCTAAATTCAAATAATATCTAGCTAACTGATATGATTTCTTAAAGTAAATCCCTTTATAATATAATTCATATATCAAAAGAGAAGCATAATGAAATCCATCTCTAGATAATTTTTCTAATCTTGAATACGCCCATCTAAAATACACATTTGCTGATTCACGATCTTGCTTGCAAGTGTATCCATTATATAAATCCATCCCCTTAGCAAAATAACATAAAGGGCATCCTTGATGAAAACCTTTATTATAATAAATTATTGCGGTAGGCCAATCATTGTTCTTCTCTGCTTTTCTTCCTAATTCAAATAAATCAAAATCATAATTTTTAAATTTCATCATATCCTCCAGTTATATTTCCTACTATTATTTTTTTCCTACTATTATTAATTTTCCTATAAATATTTTTAAATAACTATTGCAATTTAAAGTCTTAAACTATCAAAAATATACCCATTTACATTAAAATTCACAAAAAAAATTACCCTTTCTTATCCTACTAAAATCAAAAACAACTTTTTTTGTTCACACATAAGCAAAATCACCTTACTTTCGCAAGGCCATTTTCACAAGTTATGATTTAAAATAATTCCCCAATTATTTTACAAAAAAAGATTAAAAACTCTCTTAATTCTCATCCCTTTTTAGAAGATTTTATCAAAATATAAATTTTGTGAGTAGATTATATCAAATAATATTTTAATTGTAAAGAGAAAAATTAATATTTTTTTTAATTTTTTTCTAATAAAAAAGACCACATTAATGGTCTCTTTTTAATTTTTTATGAATTAAAAAATTATGTTTTTTTAAAAATTCTCACTTTAATTTCTTGCT
>JAZNJG010000064.1:0-4506 GCA_045577945.1 Bacilli bacterium
AGATGAATTATTAAAATATATAATTCATCTTATATTATTATAATTTATTTATAGTATTTATTATTTTTCTTAAAGAAATCTTCAATATCATCAACTTCTTTAATAATATTAGCACTTAAATTGATGCAACCATCTTTTGTAATTAAAACATCATCTTCAATTCTAATACCAATATTTTCTTCTTCTATATACAATCCTGGTTCAACAGTTAAACACATACCTTCCTCAATTCCATTTTCATAGAAACAAGGATCATGGGTATCAAGTCCAATTGTGTGACCAATAGAGTGGAAATAATACTTAATAACTTCAGAATCTTCTTTTATTAAGCCTAAACGATAACAAGCTTCTGTTAATAATTTTTTTGCATATTCGTTATATTGAATTTTTGTAATGCCTGGTTTTAAAAACTCAATACATTTCTTGTTAACATTTAAAACTTCACTATATACTTGTTTTTGTCTTTCTGTAAATTTACCATTAATTGGGAATGTACGAGTTATATCACTAATATAGTAATCTGTTTCAGTGCCTAAATCAAATAATATTAATTCATTTTCTTTTAAAAGTGTATTATTTGAGGAATAGTGAAGTATTGTAGCATTTTTGCCACTTGCCGCAATTGTCTTGAAAGAGTGAATTCTTTGGCCATCTTCTTTAATCACAAAATCAAAATGATTTTCTAATTGATATTCATATATTCCACTTCTTGATTCAGTCATTAATTTTTCAATTCCTTTTTGAGTACAATCAATGGCTTCTTGAATTTTTTGAACTTCTTCTTTTGTCTTTATCGCTCTTAACCCTACAATTATACTATAAGCATCAATTACTTGTAATTTCGGATATTTTTCTTCTATCTTTGAAGAGAACAAATGATTGTGACAATATTTAAATGACTTATCAAGTTCTAAGTTTAAGTACATTTTATCTATGTTGGAATCTTTATTGTTAATGATTTCTTCTAACATATCATTAAACTTATTAGAAAAAACAATGTTATCAATTCCCGAGATTTCTTTTGCTTCTTCTGGATATAGTTTTGCTCCTACCCATTTAATTTTAATTGGATCATTTTTTTCAATAAAAAGATATTCAGTTACATCATTGTCTTTCTTTACCAATATTAAATTTACATCAGCTTGATTAATTCCTGTTAAGTAATAAAAGTTTTTATCAACATCAAAATCATAGCCTTCATCAGCTGACATGTTATAAACAACACCAGAGTTTAATACTGTTATAGAATTATTAGAAATCTTTTCATAATATCTTTTTCGATTATTAATATAAAACTCTTTAGTTATTTTACATTCTTTTTTACAATTATTAATTTTATTTTCAGACATTTTTTATTCCACCTTATCAATTATTTTCATAATTGTTTCTTTAATTAACTCATTTTTCTTGATAGATTCATCTTTTGAATCACTTTTCACTGAAATATATAATTTCATTTTTGGCTCAGTTCCACTAGGTCTTAAAACAAAGAATCCACCATCTGTTAAGAAGAACTTAATAACGTTAGATTTTGGCAAATCTAATTTGCTTACATCTAATGTTTGATAATCAATTTTTTTACTTAATTGATAATCTTCTTTTGCACTTATTGAAAGTCCTTCTATTTCTTTAATATCTCTAAATTTATTTAGAATTCTTTCGATTCTCTTAGCACCATCTAAACCTTCTAGATTAATGTTTACTAAGTCTTCAACATAGTATCCATATTTTTGATAAACTTCTTCTAGCACATCAATTAAACTCTTACCTTGATTTTTATAGAAACATGCCATTTCAGAACATAGTAATAATGCTTGTAAAGAATCTTTATCTCTAACAAAGTCTTTAATAACATATCCATATGATTCTTCATAACCAAAATAGAACATTCTATCTTGATCATTTTCTAATTTTTTAGCTTGTTCACCAATGAATTTAAATCCTGTTAGAGTAGAATAATGTTCCAAACCAAAACTATCACCTATTTTAACTCCTAAAGGAGATGTAACTATAGTATTGAAAATAACACCTTTTTTATCAACTTTACGATAATTACATAAATAATAAATCAACAAAGCTCCAGTTTGGTTTCCTGTAAGTAATGTATATTCACCATTTTCATCTTTTACTGCTAATCCTACTCTATCAGCATCAGGATCTGTTGCAATACAAATATCGCAATCATTATCTTTAGCATATTTAATAGATAAATCAAATGCTTTTTTATCTTCTGGGTTTGGAAGAATTAACGTGCTAAACTTTGGATCAGGAATCATTTGTTCATTTGTTAATATATAGTTGTATCCCATTTCTTTTAATAGTTTTGGTCCTAATATGTATGAAGTACCATGAAGTGGAGTAAAGCATACTTTGAAGTTTTCTTTGTTAACTTCATTTATTGAAATTGACTTCACGCATTTTAAATACTCATCATCGATACTCTCATCAAGCCAAACAACTTTTCCTTTTTCAACAAGCAAATCAAAACTTTCAAGTTCCATTGTTAGTGGGTTTGGAGCAGTTTCAATATTCTTTATTACAATATCAGCCAAATCTGGAACCAATTGGCATCCATCAGCATCATAAATTTTATATCCATTATATTTTGGAGGGTTGTGACTTGCTGTAACAACAATACCTCCATTAGCTTTTAAATATCTAACCGCAAAACTTAATTCAGGTGTCGGAGTAATTTTATTAAATAAATATACTTTTATTCCATAATGAGCAAGGACACATGCAGATTCTTTAGCAAATTCTAATGACATATTTCGACAATCATATGCAATAACAACGCTTAAATCACCCTCACTTACACCTTTTAAGTAACAAGCGTATCCATAATTTGCCTTTCTTAAAGTATAAATATTCATTCTATTTGTTCCTACGCCAACAATACCCCTCATGCCACCAGTTCCAAACTCTAAATCCTTGTAAAAGGCATCAAGAAGTTCATCATCATTCATACTCATTAATTCATTTTTTAATGTTTCTTCTAGTTGACTAGCTTTCCATTCATTAATTGTCTTTTGTAAATTATCAATATTTGTCATTTATTTACTCCTCCCCAGTGTAATCTAAATCAAAGGTAATAACTGTTAATAATTTATTATTATATTTTTGTAATTTTTCATCAATGTGATTTTTAATTTGTTCATTTGAAGTTTTATTTTTCTTACAATATTCTACTGGAATAACCAAATCAAACAATACATTTGTATGTGTTATTCCTTTAACAACTCTAAAATCATGAAACATAAGATTGCTATCAATTTCTTTTATAATTTTAGAAACTTGATCTTTTAATTCCAGTACTTCTTCATCATAAATATCAATTGGATCCATATGAATTACTAAATTAATATGATCGTTAACTAAAAAATCTTTTTCTATATTATCTATTACATCATGGATAGCATTTATATCACTTTTACTATCTACTTCGGCGTGAATCGTAACAAAGATTTTTTCCGGTCCATATGAGTGTATAACTAGATCATGTGTTCCCAAAACCCCTTCATAACTCATCACTTTCGAAACAATGCTCTCAGTAAAATCTTTTGAGGGAGCTTCTCCAATTAATGGTGATATAGTTTCTTTAATTAATTTTATACCACTTATTATAATAAATAATGAAACTAATATTCCCATTATTCCATCTAAATAACCATTAGGCCAAAAAATTGAGACAACTAAAGAAATCAAAACCGCAGATGTTGAAATGCAGTCATTTAGACTATCAACAGATGTAGCAATAAGTGCTGATGAGTTAATTAACCTACCATATTTTCTGTTAAATATACTTTGTATACATTTTATTATAATTGCTAAGACCAACGTTGAAACGGAAATAACCGCAATATTAAGTTCTATTTCAACAACTTCATAATTAATTAATTTTTCAATTGAAGATTTTCCTAGTAATATTCCAACTATTAAAACAATAATTGAAATTATTAATCCTGTAATATATTCTATCCTTTGATGACCGAAGGGATGATCCTTATCAGAAGGCAATGATGCTAATTTAAAGCCTATTAAAGTTATAATAGAACTTCCAGCATCTGCAAGATTATTAATCCCATCAGCCACAATAGCTATACTTCCAATTAATAAACCTATAATAATTTTAATAGTGCATAAAACGAAGTTTGAAACTATCCCAAAGATTCCACACATTTTACCGTATGCAGTTCTTACTTTTGGGTCATTATATTCTTTATAATTTTTAATAAAAAGTTTTGGTAAAAAATCCATATTATCTAATCCATTATATTATTTTTTTATTGTAAATATTATTAATTATTATCTTTATAATTATTATAGCATATTCTTTTAAAAAATTGAATAATAAAAATTAATAAAATAAAACCGGTCAATTTGACCGGTTAATATTTCTCTTAATTTATAAGATTTTAGTTTAATTTCATATCCAATCATTAATTAAGATCTTTTACGTCTAAAGAAACATAATCCTAATAACATAATTGTTGTGAAGATTAATGA
>JAZNJG010000065.1:0-3770 GCA_045577945.1 Bacilli bacterium
CATGATATATGATTTGGACCGAAATATTTGCGCAATCAAATATAATTTACTAAATTTGCCCGACACAATCCAATTCGCTAATGGCAATCTCATTGTACATCAATACGATGCGCTCGGCAATAAATATTCTACAACCTATTACACTCGTAATACACCAATCGTAGTGCCAGTTGGTAATGTGGTAGAGCAATTAGGTTCGGCGTATAACAAACAACATTACGTATATAATGATAATGTTACTTATCGTCAACTTACAAACACTCTCTGGCGAATAGAGCGTATTGAGAATGTCGAAGGCTATATTGGTTACAATATACAACGAAATAGTTATCTCCCATATTATTACATAAAAGACTATCTCGGTAATGTGCGTGAAACATATATGGGTTTAACAAATACGACATTTCAGTGTGTTCAACAAATGCAATACTATCCAAGTGGTCTGCCATGGAACGACAATTATCAACCATCACAACAACCATATAAATATGGCGGAAAAGAGTTTGTCGAAATGCATGGTCTTGATGAATACGACTCAGAAGCTCGTTGGTACTATTCTGCTTTAATGCGCACCACAACCCAAGACCCTCTTGCCGAAAAATACTACGACATCTCCCCATACGCTTGGTGTGCTAATAATCCTGTGAATTTGGTGGATCCAGATGGGATGTCTCCTATATATAATAGAAATGGGGACTTGATTGGTACAGATGAACATGGTTTAACAGGAGAAGCTATTATAATGGATGAAAAATTTTTTACTCAAGGAATGTCTTTTTCGGAAGCATCATTTTTTAATCTAAGCATAGATGGATTAGAAAATGACCAAGCTTTAAAGAAATATAATGAGAGTTTTGAAAATTTGTCTACTCGTCCTGATTATAATGGCTTTATTACAGACCTTGAAGCTCGCAATTGGTGGAAAGAAGGAAATGGAGCACCTCTTTATGTTGATGTTTCTCAAATTGATTTACGTCCACTTTCAATATCTGATTTAAATTATAATGAGGCTATTGTACATAATTTCTTCTTTGATATAAATTCTAGTATTCATACAGGACGTGTTTATGGAAATTTAACTTTAACTTTATTGAATAAAGAGACTGGTGAAGTTAAAATTGGACCAAAAGATAAATCCTATATTGATGAATATGACTTTAATATAAATGGACCTTTTTTTAGTGATTTTGACCGAAATTTGGCGACTTTATTGATTCGTGTATTTATTGTTGGAAAAGGAACTCCATTTTTATTTTATCCGTATGGTAAAAATCCTATAATATCAAAATAAAAATATGAAATTAAATAATCTTTTTTTGCCAATCCTTTTTATAGGAATATGTTTATTTACTTATTCTTTGCATGTTAATAAAATAACAGAAAAAAATCTATCTGAATTGCAAATTTTATTTAGTGAGAATAAAATTACTTTAGATGAATTCAATGATCTATATGAAGAAACAGTTAGTTTAAGAACAAGAATATCAAATATAGCAAATGGACTTTTGACTTTTTCTGTTTTTGGGTTTATTTTTTGTAAGATTTTAAAAGTTGAACAGATATCTGATTTTAAAGGAATAAAAACGCTAAATAAATTAAATATTTTTATATTATCAAATGTTCTATGGGTGTTGTTTCTTCTTGGATCATGTTATTATTATTATTATAGATTATGGAGAGGAGATTATTCTCCATATAAAGATAGCATAATGATAGAAATAGAAATTTCAATCATTACTTATTTCTTTTGGCTTATACCACTAAATTTATTTTATTTATTATTTTTGAGTCAAACAAAATTACCGACTATAATAGGTGTTAAATTATCAAAACAGAAAACAATAAAAATAAAAATATTGTTTTTAATATTGTGGATGATTATTTTATTCGAATTTCTGAGTCTAATTTCTGCTATTTGGGGTGGTGATCTTTTTTCTATTATTTTATCTATAATTTATATTTATATTTTATTTTCTATTCGAGCAGGTATAATTAATAAACATATAAATTAATCTTATTAAATTCACTAATGGCAATCTGATTGTACATCAATACGATGCACTCGGCAATGTACGTGAAACATATATGGGTTTAACAAACACATCTTTTACGTGCGTTCAACAAATGCAATACTATCCAAGCGGTCTGCCATGGAACGACAATTATCAAGCATCACAACAACCATATAAGTATAGCGGAAAAGAATTTGTCGAAATGCATGGTCTTGATGAATATGATTATGATTATTCCATAATCATGAAATTGCTCACGTTCAGTAAAACTTAAGCAAGCTTAGTTTTACTTTCTCTTAATCGCAATTTTCAGAAGCTCGTTGGTACTATCCGGCTTTGATGCGCACCACAACACAAGACCCTCTTGCCGAAAAATACTACGACATCTCCCCATACGCTTGGTGTGCTAATAATCCTGTAAATTTGGTGGATCCGGATGGAAAAAAAACTAGAATTTATGTAGAAACACAAGGATTAGGACATACATTTATTACAACTGGAATAGGAAAAGAAACTATTGTTTATACATATGGCAGATATAATGGAACATATAAAGATAAGGTGTTTTTAGAATCTACATCTCCTATTGGAGATGGTGTTCTTCTTATAAAAAGAGATGTAGATGCATTAAATTATCTAAAAGAAGAAAATGATAAAAATGTAAAAATATATGAGTTATTAAATATTAATGATAGTGATATTGATCTTATTTTTACTAATTTATTTGACTCTTCAGATAAAATCCCTTTAAAATATCCTGATTCAGGGAAAATAATTGATGTATATAATTTATTAACCAATAATTGTACAACAAAAGTTTTAGATGTGGTAAATACACTTGATGAAGATTTTAATGTAAATACATTTGTTCCATTTTTTTTAAATACTTGGTTGCATATTAAAACAATGGAAAATGAGTCAGAAATCAAAAAAATAAATTTTAATGATATTTTGAAAGAATATGATACAAAAGAATAGAATTATAAATATTATATTAATTTTTCTTGCAGTACTGATTTTTATTGGGGCTTTTATTAGTTTGATTAATTACATGGCGTTAAAAAAAGATATAATTGATGTAACTTTATTTTTTCATAAATCAATCGAATATGATACAGTGCAGATGGAAAATATTATAACGTTTAATTTAAGATTATATGCAATATTTTTTATTATTAATATTTTATATGTAAAGCTTGCTTATGTTACAAAAGATAAATTAAAAAAAACACATTCCATTGTAACAAAAATATTATTTGTTATTGTGTCTGCTTTGTTTTTATTTTGGGGTATTTCTTATTTATTTTTACCATTTAGAACTTTTGAATTTAATAAATTGTATCATTTGATTTATTTTAATACGCTAATATATTTTTTTATATATATTTGTATTTATTCTATCTTACAGATTATTATCTTATTTTTATCTAATAAAATATAATAGTCCCCAAATTTTAGACAATTTGTAAATATAAAACACAGATGTATATTCATTATTATGATAATTGCCAATGTTATATTTGTATAGTGGAAGAAAAAGAAGAAATAAAAAAAAATAAAACAATGCGTTCTTTTGTTCTCTTATCGTGTTTTATTTGTAGCATATTCCTAGCTTCAGCAACAGATTATGTTGCACTATCAGAGGTTCTGTTTAATACTCCATTAAATGAAGATACGACACAATCACCACATAATTTTGGTGAGTTTATAGAGATCTATAATGCTCATGATGAACCAGTATCGCTCAGTGGGTGGAAA
>JAZNJG010000066.1:0-14195 GCA_045577945.1 Bacilli bacterium
TATTAAATAATTATTCTAATGATGATGAACTTTTATCGAAAGTAAATATATATATATTTGGTGATCCTAAGTTTGAATCTGTCTATACAGAAATTATGGAAAAAGGATTTGGAACTTTTACATATATTAATAAATATCAAAAAGTTGCAATTGATTTTATAAATAAATTTCCATTAACTAAATTTATGAATGAAAAGCAAATTGATTATAATACTACATTTATAAAACCAAATATTGATATAAATGTTATTTTGATTGGCTTTGGTAAGGCAAATAGCCAAATTTTCTTGACATCAGTTGCTAATAATCAGTTTTTAACGTCTGATTGTAATGACAAACCAGTAATTAAAAAGGTTGATTATCATATATTTGATAGAGAAAAAACTGAAAACGATAAAAATCTAAATCATAATTATTATCGATTTAAAAATGAAATAGAATTGATAAATAAAGAACATTATTTACCTTTGCCTGATTTACCAGCAAATGAATATTTTGATAAGTTAGATATAAACGATAAGAATTTTTACGTAGACATTAAAAAAATCTTAGGAAAATCAAAAGATAACGTTAATTATATTATAATTGCTTTTGGTTCTGATCTAGAAAACATTGATTTGGCCCAAAAATTAGTGCAAAAGAAACAAGAATGGGAAATTGATAATTTAAATATTTTTGTAAAGGTCAGAAAATCTTCTAATGAAAGTAAAGAACTGAAAAAATATGGTTGCTATTATATAGGCAATGAAAAAGATATTGTCTTTAACATTAACAATATTATTAACGACAAATTCTATAATATGGCCTTAATGAGAGATGAAGTTTATGGTATTGAATATAAAATTAAAGAAGAAGGCCTAAAGTTGATTACAAATAGTATTCTTAAAGAAAATCATTTAAGTGTAAGGTACAAATGGCATATTAAGAAAACTCAAATAGAAAGAGAATCTAATTTATATGGTTGCTTAAGTATTCGCTCTAAATTAAATTTATTAGGTTTTGATTGTATCACAAAAGATGAAGTATTAAATAACCCTAATAAATATGAGGTTGTTTCTGAAGAAGAATATATGAAAGTATATGCTGTTAAAGATAAACTAAAAGTTCTTGATTGTGATATTTCAATTGATGATGATGCAATTAATCCTTTAGAAGGTAAAAGAATTTATGATTATCCACTAGTATTTTTAGAAACAAAGAGAAAAAATCTTGCTATTTTAGAACATCAAAGATGGAATTCATTTATGATAAGTAAAGGTATGATACCATCAAGTATTAAACAAATAGAATCATTAAATGATAAAGGTGAATGCACAAAAGGGAAAAATTATGCATTTAGAAGACATGGTAATATAACTACTTTTGATGGATTAATTACTTTTAGAAAACTAGTTTCAAAAATAACTAAGGATGATGAAAGAAAAACTGATGTAATCTGCTATGATTATCAAATATTAGATGATGCATATTGGTTATTAACTAAGAATGGATATCTTATAGTAAGAAGATAAACAGAATATTAAATTTATGTTTTAGAATATATAGATAAGGAGTTTAAAAAATGGGTATATTATATGGAATATTAGCATTAATATTTATAATATTTGTTTTAGCTTTAACATTTTATATGTATTATAAAATAAGAGGTAAAATGTATCATAAGTTTTTACCGGAGCTGATTATTATTGGATTGGCTTTTTTGATTAGTATTATAATGAAAGTTATCATTTTACTTATAGAAAACAGTGTATCAATTGATAATATATCAGATACAATAAATATAATTATACAATCTGTTTATAATGCTATTGGTGGTTTAACTTTTGAGGGATTGAGTGATATTAATGAAGTAAATAGTTGGGTTTTAAAATTTTTATATTATGGATCTTCATTGTATGCTGGTATTGTAGTATTATTCATTATATCTGCTAAAGCTAGCTATGAATTTTTCTGTAGTGTAGTTTTAAGATTTCAATCAAGAAATAAAGATGTATATATCTTTACATGTTTGACTAATAATACTCTTGATTTGGCAAAAGATATTAAATCAAAATATTCTGAAAGAAATACTAGTGAAAAGAGAAGCAATGATTGTTTGATTATTTTTTCAAGTCACTCTATTGCTCCTTTTGATAGATTAGATGATAACTGCCGAGAAGCAATGGCAAATGGATTTTTGTATTTATCATATCCTCATACAAATAAAACAATAACGAAAAAACTTCATATAAGGGAAAATAAAAATAGAAGAATTGTTATTTTTGCGTACTCTTCAAAAGATAATTTCCCAATAGAAGAAGAAAATATGGATATTGTATTTGATGATATTAGTGCAAGAATAAAAAAACATGATAAACATGAAATTGAATATTTTATTTTAACAAAACGTAGAATTAATTACCAAGCGTATCAATGTAAATACGATGAATATAAATCCTACTATAAGGAATATATGAAACGATTTTCTATAAGTGAATTTTCACCATCTGAAACAATTGATTTTTCAAAACAAAGAAAAATAATGAAAAGAATTAGAATGTATTCCCAATTATCATTTAATGATATAAAGGTAATAAAAAAATATATTAAAAATCAAATTAAGTGGCACAACTTAGGAAAAGAATTAGAGGATTTAAAAAAAGCTTGTGATGAAAAATGTAAGGAACTTGAAAAAGAAATAAAGGATTTAAAAAAATCTAATGATAAAAAATGTGAGGGACTTGAAAAAGAAATAAAAAAATATGAATACCTCATTAGTGCTAATTCTGGTAATATACATACAATATTTAAAGATTTTAATTTTGATAAAATCTTTAATTCTCGTTTCATTCTTAATGTATGGAATGAAGCTAAATCAACAGCAAATCAAACGATTGATACAATTTTAGATTATGATTTTGCGGAAAGATTCGTTATTAATAATGATAGCTTAAATGTTTGGACAATTGGGTTTGGTGGCACAGCCGTTTCTATTACTGATGAGTTATTTATTAATTCTAGTTATTTAATGAAAATTGAATCAAATAAAAAAGAGAAAAAGGAAAAAGAATTAACTTTTATTAATAAGGATGGAAATAACGAAAAACAAATAATCAAAGAGAAGATTTCCAAATTAAATAATATTTCTTTTAAAAGTAAAGACTACTTTGTCAATGTATTTGATCCTAACTCTAAAGATTTATCTGGTTTGTATGCTGCAGAACATAAATCATATACTTGTATAGATAATAATTCTACTGACGAAACTTATAATAAATTATTTACTAAACTATGTAACGAAATCAAAGAAATAAATATTAACAATACTGCTGAAAAAGAAAAATTTGATGAAAAAGAAATAACATTAATTAAAAGATACTTTAAAAATGTTGCTTATCCTATTTATTTGAGAAGTATAAATAGAAAAAATATTGATTTAGAAATACCATTACCGATTTATAGTTTTAATGATTTATCCGCTACATCTAGTGAGTTTTATAATCTTTTAGATGATAATATGATATTTTTCGAAAAAGAAACTTTAAATAAATTTAAGAGTTTAATTAAAGATTTAGAACTTAAAGAACTATTCGATTCCCCTTTGTTAGGTGAAATAAAAGATACCCCTAATGTATTTGTTATTGCAACTGGTGATGACTATAGAAACGTTGTGATTTCAAATTCAATAGTAAACATCTATGCTAAGAAATACGAACTTAGCAATGAAAAACAAAAGTTCAAAGATGAAAAGGTATACTTAATTATTAATTTATTTGATAAACACAATAACAATTTATTAAATAATTTTGGATGTAAATGGACGAAAAATCATACGGTATTGGAATTAGATTATATGACAATATTTATCGTAGGTAATAGTGATATAATATATAATTATAGTAATACGTTAGACAATAAAGGTGCTGAAGATTATCATTTTATTTATAAAACAATAAATAATAATGTTTTTGGAATACCTGATTCAAATTATGGCAATATTGGTTTCGCACTTAAAACACTTGCTTATAATTCGACTATTTTAAAAGATGGAATAGATTACTTTGAAATAATAAACAAGATAATTAATTCTAATAGTGAAACTTCTTTAGATTCTAGAATTAAAGAATTGCTTCATACTTTCACTGAAAATCTTTTAAATATTTCTCATTTGAATCTGGAACCATTTTCAAGCAATGATGAGCAAAATGATTTTAGAGAGACAATTATTAATGAATTTAATAGTGACAATAGATTGGCTAATTTACAAGGTAATTTTAAAGAACTTACTTTATGGAAAAAGGAATCTAATAAAAGTGCTGCACTTTATGGTGATGTATTCATAAAAATATTTAATAAAGAAATTAAAGATTTCACTAATGAAAATCTAATTAAATTATTTGCTTATTTATCAGCTATAGAACATAATAGGTGGAATAGGTTACATATTAGTGATGGATGGGATTTAATTAAGAATGGAAGAGATATTTCTGAATTCGACAATAACAAAGATACAATGAAAAATTATTATGCTTCATTGAAATTACATAATTCTATTTTAACATTTGATGAGGTTGGCGATAACGCTATTTTATATGATACTTATAATGTTTTATATGGATTATTAAGAAAAGTACTTAAAGATAATTAAGAAACTAAAAACCGCTATTTACATAGTGGTTTTTTTACATATTATGTTATTTTATATAATAAATATTTTGTTGAAAAAAACTTCAAAATATGATAAAATACATACTATTGTAAAATAAAATGATAATAAATGTAAGGAGAGATAATTATGAGAAAAACTAAGATAATATGCACAATCGGCCCAGCTAGTGAAAATGAAAAGACTATAAAAGAGATGGCGTTAGCTGGAATGAATGTAGCTAGACTTAACTTTTCCCATAATACATATGAAGATCATTATAAAAGAATAGCTTTAGTAAAGAAAGTTCGTGAAAAGTTAAATTTACCTATAGCTATTATGCTTGATACTAAAGGCCCTGAATATCGTATTAAAACTTTTGAAAATGGTAAGATATCACTAAAGAAAGGTGATAAATTTACTTTTACTACTGATGAAGTTATTGGTAATCAAAATATTGTATCTGTAAGTTATAAAAACTTGCATAATGAGATGGCTATTGGTGATAAGATTTTAGTTAATACAGGATTATCATCATTTACTGTTATTAGTGTTGATGGAAACAATATAAATTGTGTAGCTGATAATACTAGTATAATTTCTGATAAGAAGAGTATGAGTTTTCCTGGCAAGGTATTAAATTTAGATTATTTAAGTGAAAAAGATAAAGAAGATTTATTATTTGGAATCAAACATGGTGTTGATTTTGTTGCTTGTTCATTTGTATCTAAAAAAGATGATTTATTATGTGTTAAAGAGTTTTTACACAAAAATGGTGGAGAACATATAACACTTATAGCTAAAATCGAAAATCAATCTGGAATTGATAATATAGAAGAAATATGTAGTGAATGCGATGGAATAATGATTGGTCGTGGTGATATGGGTGTCGAAATACCATTTGAAGAATTACCAATTATTCAAAAGAAACTAATTACAAAATGTCGTTTACTTGGTAAAAGAGTTATTACCGCAACTGAAATGCTTGAATCAATGATTCATAATGTTAGACCTACAAGAGCAGAAATATCAGATGTTGCTAATGCTGTATTTGATGGAACAAGTGCAATTATGCTTTCTGGAGAAACAGCAATGGGTGATTATCCAGCATTAACTGTAAAAACGATGGCAGATATTGCTAATAAAACAGAAGAAAGTATTAATTATAAAAAGAGATTTATAAATACTGATTTTAAAATAAAGAATACAATGGACGCAATCTCTCATTCTGTTTGTGGGTTATCAATGGATATAGAAGCAAAAGCAATGGTTATCTGTTCCTTATCTGGAACAACTGCTAGAATGGTTTCTCGTTTCCGCTCACCTGTGGATATTATTGGACTATGTGTTGAAGAAAGGATTAGTAGACAACTTGCATTATCATGGGGAGTGACTCCTGTTTTGTGTGAAAGGTATTCTTCTGTGGAAACTCTATTTTCTACCGCAAAAAAGGTAGCAAAAGATATTTTATCTTTGGAAAAAGATGATAAGATTATTATTACTGGAGGAGATACTAATGGTAAATCTGGTAATACAAGCTTGATTAAAGTTGAATATATTTAGATAAAAATAGCACTAATTTTATCATAATTAGTGCTTTTTTTGACATTATTGTCAAAATAGTATATAATATGTCTATCTAAATCAAGATAGGGAAGGATTTATGAATAATAATACAAATAAAATAATTAATATTTCAAAGAAAACTTTCTTTAATGTTTTGATAATATTAGGAACATTAATGATTTTAACAATCATCCTCACATATATTATTCCTAAAGGAGCATATAATATTGATGCTAATGGAAATGTATTATATGATGAATATGTAAGTTTACCTGATGCTAAGGGAATAAACATTTTCAAAGGCCTTTTTTCTCCAGTTTTGCTCTTATTTGCAAATGGAGGAATATCTGTAATAATGCTTTCAATATTTCTATTGTTTATTTCTGGTGCTTTTCAAGTGATGAACGATGTCAATGGGATGAAAATTATTGTTAATAAACTTATTAATAAATTTAAAGATCATAAAAAAACCCTAATTAGTATTATTGTTTTAATATTTATGGTTTTTGGTTCCTTCTTTGGATTATTTGAAGAAACTTTAACATTGTTGCCACTAATAATAATGCTATCATTATCATTAGGATATGACTCTTACACTGGTTTTTTAATGTGCACAGTTGCAACTGGTTTAGGTTTTGCTAGTGCAATTACTAATCCGTTTACAGTCATCACTGCTTCATCGATAATTGATGCATCACAAATTAGCACTTTATGGTTTAGAATAATCATTTTTATTGTGATGTATGGTTTACTATTACTATTTATTAGAAGTCATATTATGAAAATTGAAAGAGATAAGACTTTATCTCCTACTTACGAACAAGATTTACAAAAACAATACATTGATGATAATATATATGAAGATAATATTAACGGTGACAGAATTTATAAAACATATTTAACTTTTTTATCACTGTTATTAGTATTTATAATAACCATAACTTCAATTCCATCATTAAAAGACTATACTGTAGTATTTTTAATAGTATTTTTCTTATTAGGTGGTTTAATTAGTGGATATTGTGCTTGTAAAGATATTAAAAAAACATTAAATAGTTTTATTAATGGTATTATTTCTGCTTTACCAACACTAGTTATGGTGCTTATGGCATCTAGTATTAAATATATATTAGAAGAAGGAATGATTTTAGATACAATTACAAATAGTATTACAACTTTTGTAAATGGAAAAGATACTTTCTTAGTGGCGTTAATAATTCTTGTGATAGTTTTAATTTTAGAATTTATGATTTCTTCTTCAACTGCAAAAGCTATTTTTGTTATGAGTATATTAGGTGGTGTTTCTTTAGGAATATCAAAAGAACTATTGGTGTTAATTTATATTCTAGGCGATGGATATACAAATATACTTTTCCCCACATCTCCAGTGTTATTAATATCATTAGGAATGACAGGATTGTCTTATACAAGCTGGCTTAATAAATCTAAATGGTTATTTGTTATTATTGCTACACTTGTAGTTATGTTTATTTTGTTGGGAGTACTACTAAATATATAATTCATAAAATAAAGATTTATTTAATAAATATATTTTAAATATAGAATAGGATTAAAATAATATGATAATTAATAATAAAGAAATAAAAGGTATAATATTTGATCTTGATGGAACATTATTAGATTCTTTAGATGTGTGGACTAAAGTAGATGAGAAGTTTTTTGCTAAAAGAGGTTTAATTTTAACAAAAGATTATCAAGATGCTATAGGACACATTGGATTGGATAAAGCAGCTGATTATACTATTGAGAGATATGAATTAAATGAATCAAAAGAAGATATTATAAAAGAGTGGAAAGAAGGAGTTTTAAAAGCTTATAAGGAAGAAGTTTTTCTAAAACCAAATGTTAGAGAGTTTTTATTAAAACTTAAATCTGAAAATATTCCTTTTTGTATTGCAACTGCAAACGATGAAGACTGTTATAAGAATGCTCTAATTAATAATCATGTTTATGAGATGTTTGATTTTATATTAAATGTTAATCAATTTAAAAAAGGTAAAGATAGCCCTGATATATTTATTTCAGCACTAGCTAAGCTTGATATTCCGGTAGAAAATTGTGCCGTTTTTGAAGATAACTTAATGGCTGTTAGAACAGCCAACAAAGTAGGTTTTGTTACTGTTGGAGTATATGATATTTCATCATCCGAAACAGATGATTTAATTAAAGAATGTGATAAATTTATTTATGATTTTAAAGAATTATTATAATATTTAAAACTTTAGGTTTACCCTAAAGTTTTATTTTTTACAAAATAAAAGTATTTATAATAAATATCTAAAAAATATATAAATAATTATCTAAAACTATTGTATTTTTCAAATAAAAGTGATAATATATATAATGTTTAGAATTACTAAACTAAATGTTTAAAATCTTCAAACATTTATTATACAATAATTTATTAAATAGTGGGGAAATAATTATGATAATAGGAAGCAAAATAAAAGAACTAAGAACCTTGAGAGGACTCACACAAGAAGAACTTGCTAACAGATGTGAACTTTCCAAAGGATATATTTCTCAACTTGAGAACGATCTAACCGAACCGTCAATTAGCACTTTTGAAGATATTCTTCTTGCCTTAGGTACAAATTTTAAAGAATTTTTTAGTGATGATGATAACGAGAAAATTACTTTTACTGAAGACGATTATTTTATTAAAGAAGAAAATAATCATAGTATAAAATGGCTTGTTGTTAATAGTCAAAAAAATGAGATGGAGCCAATTCTTGTGGAACTAGAAAAAGGATGTATGACAAGCAAAGATTTACCGCATGAAGGTGAAGAATTTGGATATGTTCTTGAAGGAGAAATAGAATTGGTTGTTGGGAGAAATGTTCATACTTTAAAGAAGGGTGAAACATTCTATTTTGTTTCTAGTAAAACACATTATATTAAAAATGTTGCTAAGACTGTTTCAAAAGTTATATGGGTATCTAGTCCCCCAAATTTCTAGAATTATTATTTGTTTAGGAGTATAAAGATGAGCAAAAATGTGAATACTGATAAAATCATTGAACTTATTAATGTAAATAAAGAATATGATGGAGTGAAAGTTGTAGATAACTTTAATTTAAGTATAAAGAAAGGTGAGTTTGTTACTTTTTTAGGTCCAAGTGGGTGTGGTAAAACCACTACGTTAAGAATGATTGCTGGATTTGAAAATGTTACAAGTGGAGAAATTCTTTTGAATGGTGAAAATATTGCTGATATTCCTCCACATAAAAGACCAATTAATACTGTCTTCCAAAGGTATGCTTTATTTCCACATTTAGATGTATATGATAATATTTCGTTTGGTTTAAAACTTAAAAAGATTCCAAATCCTAAAAAGCTAGACAAAAATGGAAATCCAAAGATGCGTCATTTAACAAAAGATGAAATTGATGCTAAAGTAAGACATGCTCTTAAAATTGTTGATTTAGAAGAATTTGAATGGAGAGATATTCAAACTCTTTCTGGTGGTCAACAACAAAGAGTTGCTATTGCTAGAGCAATTGTTAATGAACCTGAAATTCTTTTACTTGATGAACCTTTAGGTGCTTTAGACTTAAAAATGAGAAAGGATATGCAAATTGAATTAAAAGAGATGCATAAAAAATTAGGAATTACATTTATATATGTTACTCATGACCAAGAAGAAGCTCTAACTATGTCTGATACTATTATTGTTATGAAAGATGGTGTCATCCAACAAATCGGAACTCCAAAAGATATATACGACGAACCTGTTAATGCTTTTGTGGCTGACTTTATTGGTGAAAGTAATATATATAATGGTACTATATTAGATGAAAATCATGTAATTTTTTTAGGACATCGTTTCGAATGTGTTGATAATTTCCCTAAAAATGAAAAAGTAGATGTTGCCGTTAGACCTGAGGATATTTTCTTGATGGAAGAAGGTAAAGGGATGGTTGATGGTTTACTAGTAAGTAAAATATTTAAAGGGGTTCATTATGAATATGTCATGATGGTTGGGAAAAATGAAGTTCTAATTCAAAGTATTCAAAATTTTGAGATTAATCAAAAAATGAGCATCTTTATAAAACCAAATGATATCCAAATTATGAAAAAAGAATTTACAACAAATGAATATACAGGTTACATCGATAAAAACAATGATGTTGTTTTTGCTGAGGGTAAGTTTGAATGTGATATTACTCAATTAGTTCCAGGTAGTTCAGTTGATGAAGAAGGATATGTTGTTGGACCTGATGGTAAAATATATGATTTTACTGATGCTGATGTTAAAGTTAGTGTAGGTTTAAAAGCTATTGAAATCATTGATAATGATGAAGATGGTACTGTTGCTGGTGAGATTGTTTCTATAATATATAAAGGCGATCATTATCAAGTTATAATTAGAACTGATGATGATGAAGACTTTGTAGTTGATACAGAATGGACATGGAATGAATTTGATAAGGTTTCTGTAAAGATTAAACCTGAAGATATTCATTTGAAACTTTTAAAAGAGGCTAAAAACTATGTCAAAGATTAAGTTTAAGAGAAAATATTTATCTTTTCCCTATTTGCTATTTCTAATCTTTTTTGTATTCTTACCATTATTATTAATTGTCTATTATGCTATGACAGATGCAAACGGTAATTTTTCAGTTGATAATTTCGTTAAATTTTTTACAAATAAGAATAAAATAGGGTTACTTTCTGTTAGTATACTAATTGGAGCAGTTAATACAATTATTTGTTTATTAATTGGTTATCCAGTAGCAATGCTATTAACCAAAAATAAAAATAGTAAAAACAAAGTTTCAATTATGATTTTATTATTTATTATGCCAATGTGGATAAATTTTGTATTGCGTACTGCAGCTACAAGAGATTTGTTATTCTGGATTAATTTAGATGGTGGTACTTATCCGTATTTAGCAACTATGATAGGTATGGTATATAACTATTTACCATTTACTATTCTACCACTTTACTCTACAATGTTAAAAATGGATCGTAGTTTAATTGATGCTTCTTACGATTTAGGAGCAAATAAAGTGCAAACATTTTTTAAAACTCATATTCCTCTTACAATGCCTGGAATTATTAGTGCTGCAATGATGGTCTTTATGCCTACAATGTCAAGTTTTGTTATTAGTGATGTTATGGGTGAAAGAAAGATTCAATTAATTGGTAATTCAATCCAATTTAATTTTGATTTCATGAGATGGAATGAAGGAAGTTTTATAGCCTTAGTCATGTTGATAATTATTGGTATTTCTATGTTTTTAACTAGAAAAGGCGAAAAAGAAGAAAATGTTAGAGGTGGATTATGGTAAAGAAAATTATCGGTAAATCCTATCTAGTATTAATATTATTGTTAATGTATGCTCCAATTCTATTATTAATTGCATTTAGTTTTACTGAATCTGATAATATTGGAACTTGGAATGGTTTTAGTTTAAAATTATATAGTCAATTATTCCAAAACGAGGATATAATGGAAGCTTTTAAAAATACAATTTTAATTGCTTTAGCTTCATCAATATGTTCAACAGTTTTAGGAACAATTGGGGCTATTGGTATTTATTATTCAGGAAATCGTTATAAAAAAATGGTTAATGGTTTAAATCAAATTCCAGTATTGAACGCTGAAATTGTTACCGCAATTTCTCTAACATTATTATTTGTTTCTTTAGGAATTGAATTTAACTTTTTAACATTATTAATAGGCCATATGGTTATTACAATTCCATTTGTGGTGTTAAGCGTATTACCAAAATTAAGACAACTTGATCCTAATACATATGAAGCTGCATTAGATTTAGGTGCTACACCTAAAAAGGCTTTATGGAGTGTAATAATTCCAGAAATTATGCCTGGTATTTTATCTGGTTTCTTGCTTTGTATAACACTATCCCTAGATGATTATATTATTACTGTATTTACAAGAAATGATTCAATTAATACATTATCTACATATATCTATAGTGTTACCGCAAAAAGACCTTTGCCTCCATCACTAAGAGCATTAACTACAATTTTAACATTAGCAATGTTTTTAGTTTTGGTTTTGATGAATATAAGAAATAAAAATGATCAAGCTTCTGTTAAGAGAGGAGTAAAACGACACTAATGAATAAATTAAAAACAAATTACCTTATTAGTTATTTAAAGAAAGTTGTACTATTTGTTGTGGTGTTAGCTTTAACTGTTTGCTTAACAGGCTGTGAAGAGCAAGATGAGCTTGTATTAAGGGTTTATAGTTGGGAAGACTATATTGATGATGGAACTGATGATAATGGTATAAAAATTGGTAATTCGGTGATGGAAGACTTTGAAGAATGGTATTTTGAAAAATACGGAGTTAAAGTTATTGTTGAATATGATACTTTCGCCACAAATGAAGTAATGATGAATACTTTAAAAACTGGTAAAACATCATATGATTTAATTTGTCCATCTGATTACACAATACAAAAGATGATTGGTAATTCTCCTGAAGAAAATATGCTTGAAGAATTTGATTATACTTTAAGAGATCAAAATGGAGACTTAATAATTGATAATTATAAATATCTTTCACCATATTTAAGAAACTTGTTTGAGGAAAAAGGTTGGGATAAATATTCTATTCCTTATATGTGGGGAACTTTAGGTTTAATTTATAATCCTGAAGTTGTTGAGCATGAAGATGCAAAACATTGGAATATTTTATGGGATGAAAAATATAAAAACCAAGCAACCGCAAAAGACTCAGTAAGAGATACCTATGTTATTGGAGTAATGGAAGTCTATTATGATGAACTAATGGAATTAAGAGAAAAGTATTTAAATAATGAAATTAGTCAAAAAGAATATAGCGCACATATTCAAGAAATAATGAATCGATGTGATGATCCTAATGATTCTACAGAACCAGGTGGAACTTTAGAAAAAATAGAAAGAGCATTAAAAGACATGAAGAATAATCTTTATGGATTTGAAGTTGATAACGGTAAAAGTGATATTGTTACTGGTAAAATAGCAATTAACTTTGCCTGGAGTGGAGATGCTGTCTATTCTTTAGATACTGCTGAATATGATAATGAAGAAGAACCAGTTTACTTATATTATAGCGTTCCAGAAGAAGGAAGTAACGTTTGGTTTGATGGATGGGTAATGCCAAAAGGAGCTAATAAGAAATTAGCTCAAAGTTTTGTTAATTACTTGTGCTCTCCAGAAATGGCTGTTAGAAATATGAGTTTCATCGGATATACTTCAGGAATTATTGGTGATGAAGTCTTAGATATGATAAATGAGTGGTATGGAGTATTACCATATTACTATGAAGATGAAGAAGACCCTGAAAGTACAGGTTGGTATTTTGATGGTGAAATTTTGGATATTGACTATTCAGTTGACGCAGAACCTAAAATAATCCCAAATAGTAATGGTGAAAATTTATATGATATCTACATTAATGACACTTTAATTGAAGAAGAAGTTGAGTGTTATGAAGTATCTTTAAATCATTATTTTGAAAATGCTGATCAGGAAATTTTAGATTCAATTAAACCAAGGTACTTAAAAGATGGGAAAGTAACAGTTTATGTATGGGAAAGAGATCGTCAATTTGACACTCAATACCCAAGTTTGGAAGTCTTAGCTAGATGTGCAATTATGGAAGATTTTGGTACACAAAATAATGCAGTAATGGATATGTGGGAAAATGTTAAAATTGGTGATATTCCATTTTCTATTACAATTATAGTAATTGTCCTTTTATCATTAGGTTTAGGCGCTCTATATACTAAGAGAATTATGAAAGCTCGCCAAAAAGCTAAAAGAAGAAAAATTATGGAATAATAATTTAGATAAAATAATATATTATAACTCACAAAAAAAATAAATATGAATGTCGAATGATGTTAGTTTATTTTGAAAGTGAGGGAAAAATGAAAAATAAACATAAAAGAAGTGGTATAAAAAATAAAGGTTTATTTATTAGTTTATTATTAATAAATGGCTTATTTATTATTATACC
>JAZNJG010000067.1:0-18248 GCA_045577945.1 Bacilli bacterium
TATCGGTTTTATTAACTTTTAATAATCCTACATTATTATTTAATTTATTATTTATTATACCTAAAACATAAGGGAATTTATTGTTAGGAAGTCGATAATAATTATGAATATATCCAACTTTTTTTCTATTAGGATTATATATAATCATTTTTCTTGTTACAATTAAGTTTCTAGTAGCTTCAAATTGTTTTATTTTATAGTTTTTATTTCTATCTGTTATAGTCTTATTAGGTTTAATATTATCAATATCATATATCAGCGATAAAACCAAAAGAAGGTTTTTATTTTTTATAAAATGTAAATCGGTTAATACATTATGATGATGTAAAAAAGTGTTATGAATATCAACAGATATTTCTTCAAACCTTAAATTTTTATAATTATTTAGTATTTCAAATTTATCTAAATAACTAGCAATCATAGTGAAATATTTATATCCTTGGTTATTAACTTCTATAATATAAGGGTTATCATATGCGGTAAAGAAATTTTTAGCAAATTTACCATGAAAGGCAAAGAAGGAATACTCCTTAGTCACATTTTCTATTGTTATTAAAGAATATTTTTTCTTATTTTTATTTAAAGCTTTTTCAAGAGAAATCAAGTTTTCACCAACTAATAAATATTTATAATTATTTAGTTTTATTACCTGAGCTTCACCAAGATATTTTCTATTAGAGTGATCTTTATTTTTCAAGAAAACAGTAAAAAAAGATTTATCTTGTATTTTTGTAACATCTCTAATAGAGAATTTGTTTATTATTTCTTGAACTTTCGGACCATAAATTGTTAATTTATCAAGATGACTTAAATTGCAAATTCCAATATATTCACTTGCTTTTTGATAATTATTTTTTGAAAGTGAATAATTATTTTTTATAATTTTAGAATAATATTTTTGTTTCATTACATTCCCTCCAAGTTTATATATATTTTTTCCAAATACTTATAAAATATACAAATTATAAATTTAGCAAATGAAAAAAGATAAACTTTTTTATTGCCTATATATATTGGATAATGGTTATTGAAAAAAACAAAAAAATATGATAAAATATATAAAAAATAATGAGGTGAAAATATGGGATTAACAGCTGGAATCGTTGGTTTGCCTAATGTTGGTAAGTCAAGTTTATTTAATGCAATTACAAAATCAAAAGCACTTAGTGAAAACTATGCGTTTGCCACTATAGAACCAAATGTAGGATATGTTGAAATAAAAGATCCAAGACTTAAGAAATTAGTTGATGTTATTCATCCAAAAAGTGTTGTTTATACATCATTTTCTTTTACTGACATAGCGGGGTTAGTAAAAGGAGCTAGCTTAGGTGAAGGTTTAGGTAATCAATTTTTATCACATATTCGTGAAGTGGATGCAATTTGTCATGTAGTAAGATGTTTTGATAATGATGATATTATTCATGTTAATGGAAAAGTAGATCCTCTTTTTGATATTGAAACAATTAATTTAGAATTAATCTATGCAGATTTAGATGTAATAGAAAAAAGAATGCAAAAAATTGAAAAAAGAGCACAATTCAAAACTGATAAAGATGTTGTAACTGAATTCAACGCTTTAAAGAAATGTGAAGAAGCATTAAAAGAAGGGATTTCTATAAGAGATATTTCTCTAACAAAAGAAGAAAAAGAGACAATTAAGAATTATAATTTTCTAACAGGAAAACCTATGATTTATATTATGAATGTGTCTGAAGATGATATTAATGAAGACAACGAATACGTTAAACAAGTAAAAGAGTTTTCTCAAAAGACTAACACAAAATGCATAAAGATTTGTGCTAAGATAGAAGAAGATTTGGCAGAACTAAGTGATGAAGAAAAAGAAATGTTTTTAACTGATTTCGGTATTACAGAAGTTGGTTTAGATAAACTTGTTACTGAAGCATATGATTTGTTAGGATTAGCTACTTTCTTTACTGCTGGTGAAAAAGAATGTCGCGCTTGGACATTTAAGAAAGGAATGAAGGCTCCTGAATGTGCTGGAGTTATTCATTCTGATTTTGAAAAAGGCTTTATTAGAGCTGAAGTAATTGCTTATTCTGATTTTGAGGAATATGGAACTTTGCAAAAAGCAAAAGAAGCTGGTAAAATGCGTAGTGAAGGTAAAGAATATATCTTCAAAGATGGAGATATTACATTATTTAGATTTAATAAATAAAATTATAAAATAGATAATAAAAAAAATATAACAAAAAAATATAACAAAAAAAATAGAAAGATAATTTATGAAGGCATTATTATTAAGCGTTGGAAATGAAGTATTAAGTGGAAAGACAATTAACACTAATGCTTCCTTTTTAGCTATAGAATTAGAAAAATTAGGGATTGAAGTTGTAAAAGTAGTAACAATAGGCGATGAAAAGAATATCTTAAAGCATGAAGTAGAAGTGTTTTTAGAATCTGATATTGACTTGATAGTTACTACTGGTGGTTTGGGTCCTACACATGACGATTTTACGAAAGAAGTTTTATTTGAAACTGCAGGTGTTGAACTAGTCTCTAGGAAAGAGCCTTTGGATTTGTTGAATAGATATTTTCAAGGTAATTTTGCAAAATGTAATTTGAAACAAACTTATTATCCGAAAGATGCGTACTTACTTCCAAATGAAAAAGGTACAGCTATGGGAGCAGTATATAAAGATAATGAGAAAAATAAAATATTTACTATTTTAGTAGGTCCGCCATTTGAAATGAAGCCTATGGTAAATAATTATTTAATCCCATATTTAAAAAATTTAATCAACAAACCAAAACTAATTAATGAATACATAGTTATGGGAGTAGGAGAGTCACAAGTTGAGGATATACTAAAGAATTATTATCCTAAATATCCAAATGTTGAAATTGCTCCATATTGCTCGATTGGTAAAGTGAGATATCAATTAACAAGTTATGTTGAGCATAAATCAGAGTTTGAAAATGCAAGTTTAGAATTCCAAAAAATATTGGATAAATATATTGTTTCTGATAAGAATGAAGAAATAGAAGATTTAGTCTATCAAGAACTTAAAAGGTTAAATTATCACATAAGTTTTGCTGAAAGTTGCACCGGAGGAATGCTTGCTTCGAAATTGATTAATGTTGATGGGGCAAGTAGTGTATTAGATGAAAGTTTAGTAACATATAGTAATCAATCAAAAATTGAATTATTAAAAGTAAACGAAGAAACTATAAATACTTATGATGTTGTCTCTGAGGAAGTAGCTAAAGAAATGGCTATTGGAGTAAGGAACTTTGCAAAAACTCAAGTAGGAGTTAGTTCGACTGGTTATGCAGGGCCACTTGGAGGAACTGAACAAATTTCTGTTGGAACTGTATGCTTTGCAATATCAGTAAATGATAGTCTGTTTACTAAATCTGTATGCTTTAAAACATCAAGAAATTTAGTTAGAGAAAAAGCCACAATGTTAATATATTATTATTTATACACAGTTTTAAAAGAAATAAAATAATTGGAGTATTTATGATAGGAATTCTTAAGGAAAAATCAATGCATCAATATTTAAAAAACTATTTTGAACCAATTCAGGAAAATCAAGAAGTTAAAATAGGACCATATTATGCAGATATATTTAACGGAAATGAAATAATTGAAATTCAAACACAAAACTTGAATAAATTAAGAGAGAAAGTTACATATTATCTAAATGATTATAATGTAAGGATTGTCTATCCAATTTCTCATATAAAATACATAAATTTAACAGATGAAAATGGTGAAGTAAAACGAAGGAAAAGTCCAAAAGTAGGAACAATATATGATTCTATTAAAGAACTATATAAATTAAAACCTATTTTAAGACATGATAATTTAAGATTGACATTTGTACTAATTGATGTAGAAGAATTCAGAATAGTTAATAATAAATCAAAAAAGCATTTTACTAAAATAGAAAATATTCCAGTAAAGATTGAAAAAGTAATAAATATCAATAGTATTGATGAATATTTGGTTTTTCTTGATGGTATAGATAATAAATTTACAAGTGCAGATTTGAATAAGAAAAAAAGAATTCCAAAAGAAAAAGCGTCTCTATTATTAGGCATTTTAAATAAATTAGGGATTATTGAAATTGTTGGGAAACAGGGAAGATACTATGTATATTCAAAACTAAACTAAATGGTTTTTGTAATGTGGTATCTATTAAATGATATGTGAATATTGACATAAATAAGTAAATATCATATAATTTACATATATAAAGTATATGTGGATTATGATAAATAAATTATAAGCCACAATGTGGCTTTTTTATATTCTGGAGGTAATTATGAAAAAAGTTTATTCGATTATTTTATCAATTGTATTGATTTTTGTACTAACGATTTCCATTGGATGTAATGATGAGAGAATAATTGAGCTTGAAAAAGCTTTAGGAGAAATTTCAGAAAATATTAAAGAATATGAAAGTGAAAAATCTTCATTGTTAGAAGAAATTAATAATCTTAAAGTAAAAATTGAGGAATTAGAAAAGCAAAATGGTAACACTAGTGAATTGCCAAATGATTATGAAGAACATTTAAATAAAATAAAAGAAAAGTTGGAAGAAATTGAAAAAAACGAAAGTAGTCAAAATGAAAACATAGAAGAAGTTAGAGAAACGCTAGTTGGTGAACTTGAAACTTTAATTGAAGACTTTTTTTCATTAAATGATTCTATATTATTATTAAATGATGAACTACAAGAAATATCGAAAAAAATTATTTATTTAGAAAATAAATTTAAGGATATGTCTAATAAAATAAATATTACTTTAGCTGATGAATACTATTTAGTTGTTGGGGATGTGTTTCAATTATACTATCGTTCAATAATACAAGCCCCAGATCCATATGGTTATTATATTAAACTTGATGGAACTAAAGGACATGCATATAATAGATATTATGAATTTATACCAACATCCAATGATATTGGTACTTATAACTTAAAAGTATCCGTATGTGATGCTAATGGTACTGAGTATGGAAGTGCTAGTACGAAATTAATTGTATCCTCAAACAAAATATCATCAAGTGAGAATACTGAAAAAACAATTTTATGTTTTGGAGATAGTTTAACAGCAAATGGAATTTGGGTAGCTCAAGGGATTAAAAGGGCTCAAAGTGCTGGTTATACAAATATTAAAACAATTGGATCACATGTGAAAAGTTATAATGGAGTTACAGTAAACTATCAAGGTCATAGCGGATGGTATTGGACAAGTTTTTTAGAAGGTTATGGTACAGGAGCTGATTTAGTTAATAGTCCGTTTAAATCAACTACTAGTAATAAAAAGATTAGTTTTAAAGATTTTGCAACTAAACATAATGTTAGCACAATTGATGAACTATATATTTTGCTTACATGGAATGCTATTGGAGGAAGTTTTAAAGAATTTAACTTTAGTGGAAATCTTGCTTCCGCAAAGGAAATAATTGATATCTATCATGAAGAATTTCCAAATGGAAAGGTTACTTTGATTGGTATACCAAAACCTTCTACAAATGCAGGACTTGGAGCTTATTATGAAGTTGGAACATATTATGGAGATAACTATGCTCAAACGGTAACTGCGATGAATTATAATGAGTTCTTACAAAAATGGTGTAATATGCCTGAATATTCATCATTTATGAGATATGTAGATGGTATGGGACAATTTGACTCAGAATATAATATGCCTAGTGAAGCAAAACCAGTTAACCCTCAAAGTACTGTTACTGAGAAAGTTGGTAATGCTATGGGAATGCATCCAAACGAAAATGGATATAGACAATTAGGCGATATTTTTTATAGAGCATTAATGAAAAAGTGGTAAATAAATATTTATAAGAGGTGATTAAATGTCATTAATTAGATTGAATGATATTGGTAAAATATATGTTTCAGAAGGAAATGTTTCTGTTGGAATAAGAGGAGTAAATCTATCTTTTGATATTGGTGAATTTGTAGCTATAACTGGCGAATCTGGTTCTGGTAAATCAACATTGCTAAATGTAATCAGTGGAATGGATTCATACGAAGAAGGAGAATTATATATTGATGATGAACCTACTTCGCATTATATTCAACAAGATTGGGAAGAATATAGGCATAAATATATATCATTCATTTTTCAAAACTATAATATAATTGATAGTTTTACTGTATTACAAAATGTTGAATTAGCCTTAATGAATATAGACGATATAAAAGAAAGAAGGAAAAAAGCTTTAGAATTAATTGATAGAGTTGGGATGACCAGTCATATAAACCATAAAGGCAGTAAATTAAGTGGTGGTCAGAAACAAAGAACAATAATTGCAAGAGCTTTAGCAAAAAATAGTAAAATAATTTTAGCAGATGAACCTACTGGAAATCTTGACTCAAAAACATCTAAAGAAATAATCCAATTATTAAAAGAAGTATCAAAAGACAAATTATTAATTATTGTTACACATAATTTTGATGAAGTAAAAGATTATGCTTCAAGACATATAAGAATTTTTGATGGTAGTGTAGAATCAGACCACGTTATTTCAGAAGAATTGAATAAGACTTTTATTTATCCTGAAAATATAAATTCTGAAAATATTAATACAGATAAATTAGAACCTAATAATATTAATAAAAAACTTAATGAAAAAATAGTGGAAATAAAGAATGGATTTATATTAGGAAAATCAATCTTTTTTAGTAAACCAAGATTAACAATCTATTTATGCTTATTAATGATTATAGCAGTATTTGGGTTGTTTTCTGTTACCGGTGGAATTGGGTTAGGAGCTATGGAAAACTTTTCGAAGACATATTTGTTTGAACCTATCGAAGGAAGAGCGATTGTGACAAGGAGAGATGGAGAAACTCTTAATGATAGTGATATAAAAAGTATTATAGATAAATGCAACCTTGAATCTAGTAAATATAAATTAGAAAAATATCTTAACATTGATTATTTATTAGATAATAATAACATTGAATGGAGATTTTCTTTACCAAACTATTACGATCTATCCATGTCTAACGCAAGGATTGGATTTGATATTGATTATGGAGATAACATATTAGGTAGATACCCTGAAAAAGATAATGAAATATTTTTATATTTGCCAATATCTCATAGTACTACGTTTGGAACTGATGAAATAATAGTAAAAAAAGCATATTTAAATACTATACGTTATGAAGTCGTAGGAATCAAATATTATTATGATAATAATCTTGAACCAGTTATTTCCTTTACAAAAGATGGTTTGGAAGTAGCTACAATGCTTTATTACTTTGAAAAAATGATGACAAGAAATGTTCTGATATCATCAAAACAAGTTAGTAAATATGAATTTTCATTTTCAGTTGATTATGGAAAAGTATATGTGGATTCCAAAAGATATCCTGAAGTAAACTTAAAAGATGTAGTAATAAATTTTAAGAGTAAAACAATTAATAATAACTATAATAATAAATATAACAATTATAATGATTTTATCGTTGAAAAAAATATTACAAAAGAAGATATTGTTACAGAACTTGAATATTTTGACGCCTATAAAGGTGAGGGTAGTGTCGTATTTAGTCCGTATATTTTATTAGATGTCTTTAAAGAAAATGTGAGAAAAAATTATAATCAAATGTCTTTATTCTTTAAAACAAATAGAATAAGAGATAAAGCAGTAAAAGAAATAGATAATGAAATGATTTTATGTGTATCTGCCGACACAACAATAAATCAAGATGCTGAAGATGCTCTACTATCAATGATATTAGGTATTATATTATTATTTGGATGGATAATATCGATTATCTTTTTAGGATTCTTTGTTAATTTATGTTCGAATAAATCAATCTTGGCATTTAAAGGTGATATGGCTATTATGAGAAGTATGGGTATTCCAACTAAGATTATAAAATTAGGTATGTATGTTCGTATGCTTTTATGTGTTATCCCAGCAATAATTTTACTTTGCATTGGAGCGTATTTGTTATATTCTAATCCAAATACAAATGAGTTATTTGTGTATTTATATCCTTGGCATTATATAGTAATAGTCCTTGGAGTTATACTACTAATATTTAGGATAACGAGAAAACAAGTAAAGAACCTGTTTAGGATAAGTGTTCGTAAATCTCTTAAAGGAGGTGACCATTAATGATTAAACTTGAAAATGTTAACAAGTATTATAATAAAGGTCGTCAAAATGAGATACATGTTATTGATGATATAAGCATGGAACTACCTGAAAAAGGAATTGTAGCTATTTTTGGAAAAAGCGGTTGTGGGAAAACTACATTATTAAATGTAATTGGCGGATTAGATAAATATGAAAATGGCAAGGTATTAATAGATAATAATCCTATAACTAAAGATACTGATATTATTAGAAATAAATATATAGGTTATATATTCCAAAATTATAATTTAAATAATAACGAAACTTGTTATGAAAATATTGCTAGTGCTTTAAAATTATGTGGGTTGAGAGACAAAGAAGAAATTGATCAGAGAGTAAATACAGTTCTAATTAATGTTGGAATGAGCAAGTTTGCTAAAAGATATCCCGATACATTATCCGGAGGTCAACAACAAAGGATTGCAATAGCAAGAGCTTTAGTGAAAAATCCAAGAATTATCCTAGCAGATGAACCAACAGGAAATCTTGATGAAAATAATACTGTTATGATAATGGAAATACTTAAAGAGATTAGTAAAACACATCTTGTTTTACTTGTAACTCATGAGGAAAGTCTTGTTGATCATTATTGTGATATGATAATAAACTTATCAGATGGTAAGGTAATCAGTATTAAAAATAATGACAATAGAAATGGAATTAATATTAAGAATAAAAATGATATATATTTAGGTGAATATCAAAAAGAATCAACAAGTAATAATAATATATTAATTGATTACTTTGGTGAAAAAACAAATGATCCAATTAATATACAAATAGTAAATGATAACGGGAAAATATATATTAAAATAAATTCAGCAAATGCGAAGATAATTGATGAAAACTCAGAAATAAAATTTAAAGAAGGAGAGTTTATCCGATATAAAGAAACTAGCGATATAAAATATGTTATCCATGATTTACCTGAAATGAATGAAGTAGATGAGAAATATTATGGAAGATTATTCAATATAAAAGATTCTATTGTATCGGGATTTAATACATATTTTAAATCTAAAAGACGAAAATTTCAAAAAAGTTTATGTGTATTATTATGCTTGTTTGCTATAGTTTTAGTTTTATTCTCATCAATTTTTGGGGTAGCTTTTAAAAGAATTGAAGAAATTAATCAACAATATAATCAAGACTTATTCTTTGTAAGATCTGATTATGGAACATATGAACTAATTAAGTCAGCAATTGATAATGGCAAAGGATCCATTGAGGATATTCGACACGGATATAATGCGAATACATTTGAGTTTACAGTAGGTAATTTTTCTAGCCACAAGTATTTTTATGAAGGGTCAGTTTCTTCTAATGCTGTTACCTTAGATTTTGATAAGCTTAAAGAACTAAATTTGGTTATTGGAAAAAAAGATAATCTTGAAAAAAATCAAATTGTAATTTCTTCTGGTTTAGCTGACTATTTATTAGATAAGACTACTATAAGTTATATTGACAGTTACTCTGATTTATTAGGACTAAGATGTAATAACAACATTACTAATGATAGTTTTACAATAAAAGGTATTGTAAAAGAAAAAGAAAAATACATTTATTTAGATCCTGTTGCTACTGCAGAATGTATTATTTCTCGTAATTATAGAAATAGAGTAGCAATTGACGAAAATTACGGTTATAACGTTGAAGATGATGAATTAATATATGTGGCTCAAACTCAAGGAACAAGTTCATATATAAAAGAAAATGATGATTTATTAATCAACGGGAAAGTATACAAAGTAAAAAAAGTAATTAAAAAATTTAACAATTACTTGGAATGGTTAGAGGATAATTATCCTAACTTTGATTTTAAAGAAGGGTATTATTTTAATCAAAAAATAAAAGAATTATATCCAGGTGTTACTTCTTCGTCTAGTAATTATAAAGAAATATATGATAAATTATATAATGAATATTATTATGATTACCTAGATTACTATAATACGTATTTTGAAGATTATTTGAAAGATATATATATATTTAGGGGAAATGAAATACATTTATGGTTATATATGACTAAAGGAGTAGATAGCGGTAAATATGAATATATGGAAAATGGAGGGATATTATATACTGCGAAAAAATATAAAGAAGAACATGGTAAATATCCATTACTTACAGAAAAACTTGATGAAATTATTTGGATAAATGATGTAGAATACAATGCATCGAAATATTATGAAGAATATCTAGTAACTGCTTTCCATATGATTAAGGATAATTTTATCTTAGTTAATGAAAAAGAATACATTGATTACTCAAAAAGAAGTGGATTATCTGATAATAGATTTGATTATTATCAAGCAGTGGATTATATGTCGATTTTATCATCAGATCCTAATGATACATTAGAATACCTTGAAGAAATACTTGGACATGATAATTTAATCGATGGGTACGAGAAAATAATAAGCCCTTATGATATTAGAGAAGATTATATGGCTAATAGAAAAAAAGAAATTGTATCTAAATTAATTATTTTAACTGTTTTAATAATAATTATGAGTTTATGTATGTACTTCATAATGAAATCCTCAACAATGAGCAGAATAAAAGAAATAGGAATATACCGTGCTATAGGTGTTACTAAGAAAAACTTTATGTTTAAATATATAATTGAAACAATAGTATTAACTACTTTAACTGTAATAGTTGGATATATTATTTCTAGTTTGTTTATATTTGCAGGTTATAGTTATTCTTCTTCATTAAAAGAGCTACTATATTATCCATGGTACCTAGCTATTGGAATTTTATTGTTATTATATTGTGTATCTGTATTTTGTGGGGTGGTTCCGATATTATCTTTATTACGTAAGACTCCAAGTGAAATATTAACAAAATATGATATTTAAAAAAAATATTGAGTAGGCATTAGCCTACTTTTCTTTTTTTTTACATAATATATACGATTTTTCTTGCTATTTAAATAATTATTTGATATTATAATATGGTAAGGAGATTTTTATGAAAATTGAAAAAAAATACGGTTTATTGACAGCTATTTGTATGGTTGTAGGTGTTGTTATTGGATCAGGTATATTCTTTAAAGCACAAACAATTTTGCAAAAGACAGAAGGTAATACCATAATTGGTATTTTAGCTTGGATTATAGGTGGACTTGTTATGGTTGCTTGTGCTAGTGCATTTTCAATAATGGCAACTAAATATGAAAAATTTAACGGATTAGTAGACTATGCAGAAGTTGTAGTTGGGAAGAAATTTGCTTATATGATTGGATGGTTCAGTGCCACAATTTATATTCCTGCAATGACAGGAGTACTAGCTTGGGTATCTGCTCGTTATTTAGGAGAATTATTTGGTTTCTCACTTAATTCTGCTGAAGTAATGGTTATTGGGGCGCTTTTCTTAGTTGGTGCTTATGGGTTAAATTCTTTAGCACCTAAGATTGCTGGAAAGTTCCAAGTAAGTACTACATTTATTAAATTAATACCAATTCTATTAATGGCTATTGTAGGTTTAGTTTATGGTTTAACAAAATCAGCAATGAGTTATGAAGTTGTTGGTGATACTATTCAAAAAGTAGAACCTACACAAATGCAAATATTAATTGAAAACTTCAAAAATTCTGGAAACTTTAGTATGAAGCTATTATTAGCTGCTGTTGTATCTTCATCATTTGCTTATGAAGGTTGGATTGTGGCTACATCAATTAATGCCGAATTAAAGAATTCTAAAAAGAATCTTCCAATAGCATTATTTATCGGTTCTATAATTATTGTTGTTATATATGTATTATATTATGTTGGTGTATTAGGTGGAGCTACAGTAGATGTTTTGAAACATAATAATGGTGGAGCACCTTATGCATTCTTACAAATCTTTGGTGATGTCTTTGGAACAATTTTAAAAGTGTTTATAGTTGTTTCTTGTTTAGGAACATTAAATGGTTTAATGCTTTCTAATGTTAGATGTATATATGCTCTATCTAGTCGTAATATGGGACCAAAACCAGAAGTGTTTAACGAAGTTGATAATAGAACAAACATCCCTACGAACTCTGCAGTCTTTGGACTATTAATGGCAATTATTTGGTTCACATATTTTTATGGTGCTAATTTAACTTCTTCATGGTTTGGAGTATTCTCATTTGATAGTTCCGAATTACCGGTTGTTACTATTTATGCATTGTACATACCAATATTTATAATGATGATTGTGAAAGAAAGAAAATCATTTGGAATCTTTAAGGGTATCATCCTACCGATCTTAGCGATTATTGCTTGTGTATTTATGGTGTTTGCAGCAATATATTCACATGGAATGGCTTGCTTCTATTACTTTATCGTGTTCTTAGTAATAATGGGAATTGGTGCAATTTTCTTGTTTATAAAGAAAAAAAATAATGCAAAAGATGAATTATACGATGATTTATTAAAAGAATAATTTAATTTACATAATATAAGAAATAAACAAAGGTGATGTTTAGTCACCTTTTTTCTTGATATTTTTTAAAATGTTTTATATAATTATAAATAATAGCTTTTTAAAAAGAGGGAAATATGAAAAAATATTTTGTGACATCAGATATTCACGGGTTTTTTACCATTTGGATGGAAGCATTAATAAATAATGGCTTTGATATTAATAATAAAGATCATATATTAATAGTATGTGGAGATATAATTGATAGAGGACCAGAACCAAAAAAAGTGATTGATTTTTTATATGATTTTCCAAAAGACAGAAAAATATTAATAATGGGTAATCATGAAGAGCTATTTGAGGAAATGATTTATAGGGGAACAATTAAGCAAAGAGATTTGCATAACGGAACTTTTTTAACTTTTGTTAGATTATTTTATGAACAAACGTTAAAGAATTTGTGTATGGATGAATATAATCTAAATAAATTAAGTGCTTATGACTATGATGCTTTAATTGATTTATGTGAAATATCTTCAAAAATTAAATCATATGAAAGTTCTAAATTATATTATCTTATTAGAGAAATGACAAACTACTATGAAACAGAACATTATGTATTTGTCCATGGATGGATTCCTTTGGGAATTGATGAAATAGGGAATAAATGTTATTCTGAAAAATGGCGCTTTGGTGGACCTGACAATTGGTATCTAGCTAGGTGGACTAATGGAATGGACGCAAATTTTAACGGATTTAATATTCCTGATAAGACAATTGTTTGTGGGCATTATCGAACTTCTTACGGTAATGTCAGGAAAAAATTTCCAAAATTAACTGAAGATGAGTATAAAAAAATAGAATTTGCTAATAATGATAATTTTAAAACGTTTACTAACGAAGGAATTATAGCTATTGATGCTTGTACAGTAATAAGTAAAATTGTCAATGTATTAGTATTAAATGAAGATGAATTATAAATATTATTTTATATAAGTGAGGTATTTATGTTGAGATTAGATTATTTACCTAATCATCCAGAATTAAAGATATATCAAGATGATAAATTAATTAAAATTAATACTGACACGCAGGTACTAGGTGAATTTATTGAAGTTTATAAGGATGACATTGTTATGGATATAGGTACAAACACTGGTGCACTATTAATTTACGCTAACCAATTTTCACCCAAAAAATTGATAGGGATAGATATAAATAAAGAAGCTTTAGATGTATGTAAAATGAATATGGAGTTACATAATATAAACAATTATGAACTAAAATGTTGTGATGCAATGAATTATACTGGCGATGAAGTTGATGTTATAATTTGTAATCCTCCTTACTTTAAAACAGAAGAAGACAATAAATGTAAAGATAATTTCCTTGCCCTTGCAAAACATGAAAGTGGTTTTACTCTTGAAGGATTAATAAAAACAGTTAGTAAAAACTTAAAATTAAATGGCATATTTTATATGTTATTTACTACTCCTAGACTTCAAGAAGTAATGATTATATTAAAAAAATATAATTTTGAAGTAAAACTTTTACAATTTGTTTATGATGAAAACAAAGAATATTCCAATGTGTTTATGGTAAAATCTGTTAAATGTGGTTCTAGTGGACTTAATGCAATTAAACCAGTTGTGATAAAAAGAAAAAATAAATAGATGTTCATTAAAAAAGCAGAATAAATATCTGTTTTTTTTATAGTTTTTTTAAAAATAGCTTTATGAAAATTTCCTAAAATAAGAAATAAAATCAGGTGTAAAATTTTGAATAGACATAATATATCAAATAGGCAATAATTATTTTTAAAATACCTATTTAAAATATTTAAAAAATATGGTATAATATAGTTTATTAATAAGGAGATTTTTTTATGGGCATTTTTAGTTTTTTTAAGAGTAAAAAGAAAAAAGAAGAAGCTGCAAAATATAAAATTGGAATGGAGAAAACTAGAAAAAGTGGCGCTTTCAGTCGTTTGGCAAAACTTTTTGGTTCTCGAGTAGATATAAATGAAGATTTATTTGATGAATTGGAAGAAATCTTTGTAATGGCTGATATTGGTGTTGATACAGTCGTGAAATTCATTGAAGAGTTAAAAGATGATGAAAAAGTGAAAGGCTTAAAAGAAGCCAAAGAATTACAACCGATTATAATCGATAAAATGTTTGATATATATTTAAAAGGTGAAGTTGTAAATACAAACCTTCGTTTTAATAAGGAAGGATTGAGTGTATTTTTATTTGTTGGGGTAAATGGTGTTGGTAAAACCACAACAATTGCAAAAATAGCTCATCGTCTAATCAAAGAAGGTAAGAAAGTTTTAGTAGCTGCTGGAGATACATTCAGAGCTGGAGCAAGTGAACAACTTGAAGTTTGGGGTAAGAGAGTTGGATTCGAAGTAGTTACAAAACCATATGGGTCTGACCCTTCAAGTGTTATTTTTGATGGTATAACAAAAGCTAAAAAAGAAAACTATGATGTATTATTATGTGATACCGCAGGAAGACTTCAAACAAAAGTAAATTTAATGAACGAGCTTGCTAAAATCAAAAAAGTAATATCAAGAGAAATAGAAGGTGCTCCTCAAGATACTTTACTTATTATTGATGCTACAACAGGTCAAAATGGCTTAAGCCAGGCAAAAGCTTTTATTGAAGCAACTGATGTTAGTGGTGTTGTATTAACAAAACTTGATGGAACAGCTAAAGGTGGAATAGTTTTAGCAATTAGGGATACTTACAACATTCCGATTAAATTTGTAGGACTTGGTGAAGGAATGGAAGATTTAGAATATTTTGATATCGAAAAATATGTATATGGCTTATTTGCTGAATTGATAGATGAAGAAGAATAATTATGGCAAAAAATAATTTGAATGTTAATAATATAGATAACTCATATGAACTTGATAGTAAATTAGCCAAGCACGAGCATTATAATTTATTATATGGATTTTATGAAAGTTTACTAACTGAAAAGCAAAAAGAATATTTTATGAATTATTATTTCTATGATTTATCTTTATCTGAAATTGCTAAAAATTTAAATATTAGTCGCAGTGCAGTATTTGATGCTATTGAAAAAATTCATAAATTATTAGATGAATATGAAGAAAAACTTTTGTTATTTGAAAAATATCAAAAAAGAGAAGATATTTATACTAGTTTAGAAAGTATTGATAATGATAATGTAAAAAAATTAGTTAAAGAACTTAGAGATCTTGACTAGATATACTAATTATATAAAACTTAGATTAAGTATAAAAATTTAGATTAAGTATAAAATTTAGATTAAGTATAAAATTTAGAAAAACATTAATTTTAAATATAAGAAAGTAGGAGAAAATTATGCCTTTTGAGAGTTTATCTGAAAGATTGCAAATGTCAATCCGCCGTATTACAGGTAGGGCTGTATTAAACGAAAAAGACATCGAAGATATGATGAAAGAAGTAAGACTTTCATTATTAGAAGCTGATGTAAACTATAAAGTAGTAAAAGAATTTACAAAACAAGTTAAAGAAAAAGCAATGGGTGAAAAGATTTTAAAATCTTTAACTCCAGGAGATATGGTTGTTAAAATTGTTCATGATGAATTAAAAGCATTAATGGGCAATGAAGCTGAAGGTATCTCATATAAAATGAATGGTATGACAGTTGTGATGCTAGTTGGTTTACAAGGTGCAGGTAAGACTACACATTGTGGAAAACTTGCTTCATATCTTAGAAAAAAAGATGCTAAAAAACCTATGTTAATTGCGGCCGATATTTATCGTCCTGCCGCAATTAATCAATTAGTTCAAGTTGGTAAGCAAATTGGTGTCGAAGTGTTTGAAATGGGAACAAACTATAAAGTTACTGAAATTGTATCAAAAGGTTTAGAATATGCCAAATCAAAAGGATATGATTTAGTGATTATTGATACAGCTGGTCGTTTACATATTAACGAAGAACTAATGGTAGAACTAGAAGATGTACAAAAGATAGCTAAACCAGATGAAATACTGTTGACAATAGATGCTATGATGGGACAAGATTCCATTAATGTTATTACAACATTTAATGAAAGGTTAAAACTTACTGGTTGTATTTTAACTAAATTAGATGGTGACACTCGTGGTGGTGCTGCGCTTTCAATCCGTCATTTAACAAATGTTCCAATTAAATTTATGGGTGTTGGTGAAAAAATAGATCAACTTGAAATTTTCCATCCAGAAAGAATGGCGGGAAGAATTCTTGGTATGGGAGATATAGTATCTTTTGTTGAAAAAGCCACTGAATCGATTGATGAAGAAGAAGCCACAAAACTTATGGAAAGAATTCAAAAAGGTTTATATGATTATAATGACTATTTGAAACAATTGAAATGGATTAAAAGAATGGGTTCACTAAAAGGCTTGTTATCAATGATTCCTGGTATCGGCCAACAAATCAAGAACTTAGATATTGATGAAAAGAAATTTGCTAATGTTTCTGTTATAATTATGTCAATGACAAAAGCAGAAAGAAAATATCCAGAACTTTTAGATAAGAGTATGTCTAGAAGAGAAAGAGTAGCAAAAGGTTCTGGTAGACCATATCCAGAAGTTAACAATTTAGTTAAATCTTTTAATGAAATGAAAAAACAATTTAAGGCTTTTTCAGGAATAAAAGAAAGTGATTTACAAAGTGGTAAAATTCCTCAAAACATGATGAATCAACCAAGAAAACAAAAGAAAGGAAAAGGAAAGGGAAAAGGGAAATTCCATTTCTAGGAAAATAAATGGATTATAAAACATTTTTAACCGACTATAAAAAGATATATGATGAATTTTTCAAATATGTTGATGATAATATTAATAAAAATGTTTTAAAGGCAGATGAAATTGTTAATAGTTATCTTATTGAAATAGCAAAAGGTAATTGCTCATTGAAATCATATAAAGCCAAAATAATCCGAAACGAACAAGAACATAATCAAAATGATGCTGATATTTATAAAGTAAAAGATCAAGCAAATATTGACTTTTTCGATATCATTAAAAAATATTTTGATGATTATCTAAATAACTTTCTTGAAAAAAAGGAATTTGCAAATCGTGACAAGGATTTGAAACAACTTCTTTTAAACAAAAATAAAGAAAAACAAGATTTGCTTAACAAGAAATTAGTTCTTGAAAAAGAAATTCAAACAAGAACTAAAGAAAATGATGCATTAATAAAAGATAAAACAGAATCCAAAGACCAAAAAATAAATGATCTAAAAGATAATTTATCTTATGATTTATTGAAAGCAAATGAAGCAACTGAAAATGAATATTTAGAAGACGAAAGAAAACTTTTAGACTGTGATGATTTATCACAAATTAAAGAATTAAAGAAAAAGATAAATGAGTGCAGATTAAAAGGCTTAGAATTTGAATTGAATGCGAAAACTCAAGTATGTAATGATATTGAAGAATATGAAATTAAAAGTATTGATGAAATTTCAAAGATAAATTTAAATTTTAATCATATCATAAATGAAAAGAATATTGTATTTAATAAATTAGATTATGATTTAAAATGTGTTGATTTAGATTTGCAAGAAGCAGAAGAATTATATGATATAGATCAGATGATAAATTATCAAAAAGGAGTTTATGAAGATTCTAACTATCTATATGAACTAATGAAAAAACAAAATGGTTATATATTAAATGATTTTGAAGATT
>JAZNJG010000068.1:0-2311 GCA_045577945.1 Bacilli bacterium
CCTATTTAATTTGCTTTTATATATTATTATTTATATTAATGTTTTCTAGAATTAATGTTTTCTAGAATTAATGTTTTCTAGAATTAATGTTTTCTTTCTAGTAAAGTTACAGATTCTACATTTGAAGTATTAGGAAACATGTCCACTGGTTGAATATATTTAACATCATAATAATTCTTTAAATGATTGATATTCTTTGCTAATGTAGATGGGTTACAAGAAACATAAATTATTCTATCAATATTAGATTTTTGGAAATAATTTAATAATTGCAACTCTGCACCTTTTCTAGGTGGATCAATGATAGCTACATCAATTTTGTATCCCTCATTTTCAAATTCTTTCATCTTTTTGATAATGTTATCACAATAGAATTTGGCATTAGTAATTTCATTTTCTTTAGCAAAATCTCTAGCATTTATAATGTTTTCAGAAGCAATGTCAATTCCTCTAACTTCTTTTACATATTTGCTCAAATATAAACCTATACTTCCAATCCCACAGAATAAATCTACTATTTGTTCGTTTCCTTGTGGTTTTAATGCTTTTACTATTTCATCATATAAAGTAATAGTTTGAATATTATTAAGTTGGAAGAATGACTGTGGAGAAATATTAAATTTCAAATCTCCAAGTTTTCCTGTAATCTTTTCTTTTCCCGCAATATTAATAACTCTACCTGAAATTATTTCAATAGATTTTGGATCATTATTAATTGTGTAATTAACAGAAACTATATTACCAATCTTTATAACATCTTTTAAAATATTTATAATTCTCTTTTCTTCTTCATGTAGAACAAATGTTACTTGAATTTCACCTGTATCTTCAAATCCTCTCATAACAATGTATTTTAAATTACCTTGTCTAAATCGAGGATTATATACATTGATACTAGCATCAGTAAGATATTTTAATACTTCATCCATAGTTTCACTAATTAGTTTACTTTCAATTAAACATTTATCTATGTAAACTAATCTATTTGAGTCTTTTTCATAAATTCCCACAACAACTTTATCACCATCATGTCTTGTTGGAAGTTGTGTTTTATTACGATATTCCCATGGAGATTCCATACCTAAACATTTTTTAATATATAAATTTGCATAATCACCATCATAATACTTTTCAAATGCTTCAACAACTTGTTCCTTCTTATAGACAAGTTGAGCATCGTATTTCATATGCTGAAGTTGACATCCCCCACATTTTCCATAATATGGGCAACGTGGTTTTTGCCTCTTTTCAGACATTTTTTTATATTTAGTCACTTCTCCATATGCATATTTTTCTAAATCTTTTGTAATAGCTACTTCTACTATTTCTCCTGTTATTGCTCCTGGAACAAAAATAGCCTTTTTCTTATAATAACCTATACCCTCACCATTTATGCCCATTCTTTTTATTGTTAGTAATATTGTATTTAAGTTTTTTCCTTTTTCCATAATTTTTTCCTCATTATATATTATAACTTATTTTCTAAAAAAAAGCAAGGATGCATATTTTGCATATACACTATTTATAATATAAATTAAAAATAAAACAAGGAACCACATTTTAGGTTCCTGTTTTACTATTCCATTAATAAATGTTTTAATTCTTTAAACTCATATCCTAGATTTCTTGAATCATCTATAATTTTTGCTAATGAGTCTGTATTATCTTTAGAAACGGTATGTAATAGTATTATTCCTCCATTATGAAGATTTTTCATTATTGTTTTATAACAATAATCGCTTCCTTTTTGTCTATCAGTATTCCAATCTACATAAGCAATTGACCAAAAGAAAGTTTTATAACCAAGATTTTTGACTACCATTAAGGATTCTCTATCAAATATTCCCTCTGGTGGTCTAAAATATTTGATCATTTCTTTATCTGTGACTTCTCTGTACTTTTGTTCTAGTTTTTCAATCTCTTCTTTAATTTGTAAACTAGATAATTTAGTTATGTCTTTATGATTATATGTATGATTTCCAACTGTATGTCCTTCCTCAACAATTCTTAATAATAGCTCTTGTTGACGATTTATGAAATCTCCTGTAACAAAGAATGTAGCTTTTACTTTCTTTTCTTTAAGGGTATCTAATATTAAACTTAAAGTTCCTTCATCATATCCTACATCAAATGTAAGATATAAATTTTTTTCTTCTTTATTACCTACATAATAACTATTTGTACCTTCTATTACATTCAAATATGACCCTATTTGAGGTTGAGTATGATTATCATTTTTTTTAAATCCATACCCATAAGCTTTTACATTTATACTAGGAATAATTATAAAGGATAATAAACTGATAACAAT
>JAZNJG010000069.1:0-20224 GCA_045577945.1 Bacilli bacterium
ATTTTAATAACTTCAAGTGTAGAAAATATTTCAAAATCTATTGTATAATTTGCATCCATAAATTGACCTCTTTCCGTAATCTATATATATAATTATAACAAAATATAGTTTACAAATCAACTCTGCTATTCTTTACTTTTAAATTAATATATTTTTTCACAAACAAATTTTTAGATATTTCATACTATAAAGTAGGAGGTGAAAGATATGTATAACGGATATGGCAACTGTTACGGATGCACTACTTGTAACACAAATACAGGATCTGGATATGCTCTTATTTTAGTTTTATTCATTCTTTTAGTTATTATCGGTGCTGCTGCATTTAATGGTTGGAATTAATTCTCTTTATTATTAATGCATAATATAATTAATGCATAATATAGGAATAGCATAGTCTATTCCTTTTTATTATTTATATTGGTCCAAAATTGGTTGTTTATTGCTTTTTTATAGATTTTGATATATAATTATTAAAAATAATTATATTTAATAATAGGAGGATATATATGTTACTTTATAATGACATTGTTAAAGATGGAGATAAGGTCTTAAGAACTAAATGTTCTGATGTTGAATTTCCTATATCTGATGAAGATTTTAACACTCTTGTTTTAATGGATGAATATCTTAATAATGGCTACGATGAAAAGACATGTAAGAAATATGACTTAAGGCCTGGAGTTGGATTAGCTGCTCCTCAAGTTGGTGTTAACAAGAAAATGTTGTGCATTATGGCTTATGATGAAAAAGGTGATTTTCATCATTATGTTTTAGTCAACCCTAAAATTATTTCTACTTCATTAGAACTGACTTATTTAGAATCAGGTGAAGGATGTTTATCTGTTAATAGTCCTTATAAAGGTTATATTCATAGACACAAAAGAGTAAAAGTTAAAACTTATATGTATGATTTTGATAAAAATGGTTTTGTTGAAACTACCCTTAGTTTAAAAGGTTATATTGCAATTGTCTTTCAACATGAATATGATCATTTAAACGGTGTGTTATTCTATGACCATATTGACAAGATTAATCCATTTTATGTTCCTGAAAATTCGAAGCCTGTTAAATTTGAATAAGCAAAATTAAACCGAGAATATCGGTTTTTTATTTTTACATTTTTGTACATTTATTTTATATTTTTTTATTATTTTTAAATTATTAAGTTAATTATCATATATATATTATTTGTTTAAAACTAATTCTACTGGTAATAATAAAATTATCTTGTTTTTTCTTTTGTTTTTTATTAAAATATAGTATAATTATTATAACATTTTATATATATGAAATAACTATAAAACAATCATTTTAAAATAATAAGATGAAAGGAGGAAAAATGAAACAACGTCATAAAAGCCTTGTTCCTATCATTAAGGAATTTTATGATGACAACATTAAAGTTTTTGCTTTAGGTGGACTTGGTGAAGTAGGCAAAAATATGTATATTGTCGAATGTGAAGACGAAATAATAATTATTGACTCTGGAATTATGTTTGCTGATTCAAATTATGGTGTTCAATATATTATTCCTGATTATACATATTTAATCGACAATAACCATAAAATTAAAGCTCTTTTTATTACTCATGGACATGAAGATCATATCGGTGGAATACCTTTTCTCTTAAAAAAAGTTTCTATTCCTGTTATTTATGCTGCAGGAATTGCTTATGATTTAATTGAAGGTAAACTTTCTGAATTTAAACATTTAAATGCTAATTTACAAAAATACGATAATAATTCTATCTTTAGTTATAAGCATTTTGAAATTAGTTTTTATTGCACTAACCATAGCGTTCCAGATTCATTTGGAATAGCAATCAAAACTAGATTAGGTTATATTCTTCATACAGGAGATTTTAAATTCGATTTCACTCCTTTAGCCAATCATACAGATTATGCTAAACTTACAAACTTCTCAAAGGAAGGAGTTTTATGTTTATTATCTGATAGTACAAACGCTTTAGTACAAAAGTTTTCTGTATCAGAAAGAAAGATTGGTGAAAGTATTAAATCTATTTTTCAAAACATAAAAGGAAGAATTTTAATTTCTACATTTGCATCAAATGTATACCGTGTCCAACAAATCGTCGAAGCAAGCATTAGTGTTGGCCGTAAAGTCATCGTATATGGTAGAAGCATGGAAAAAACAATTAAAATTGCTCTTAAGAATGGTTACATAAAAGCAACAGATTCTGCTTTTATTAAATCAAACGATCTTAAGAATTTTCGTGATGATCAAATCACTGTTATAACTACAGGGTCTCAAGGAGAACCTTTAGCAGCTTTATCTAGAATAGCTAATGGAACACACAAACAAGTTAAAATTCATAATGGGGATACTATAATTTTCTCTTCTTCTGCCATTCCAGGTAATCAAGAAGGTATTAATAGAACTATCAACAAATTATATAAAGCAGGAGCTAATGTAATTGTTAATTCTCCTCTTGCTGACACTCATACTTCAGGGCATGCCAGTGAGACTGAATTAAAGATTATGTTATCTTTAGTTAAACCTAAGTACTTTATACCTATTCATGGAGAATATTCTATGCAAAAAAGGCATGTGGATTTAGCTATAGCAACTGGTGTTGATTCTAACAATTGTTTTATTCTAGATAACGGAAAAGTTGTCACATTTAATGAAAATAAAGTTTTCTCTTTGTATAGCGTTCAATCAGGTAATGTTTATATTGATGAAGATAACATTGACATTGATAATGTTATTATGCGTGAAAGAAAAATTCTTGGGGAAGATGGTTTAGTATCAATTATCTATACTATTAATAAAGATGGTTCTCTTGTTAGAGCGCCAAACTTGATCACTCGAGGATTTATCTATATGAAAAACACTGATTTCTTAATGAAAAGTATTAGAAATAGATGCGAACAAATCTATACATCAACTATTAATTCTAATCCTAATATCAGTAGATATCAACTAAACGGCATCATTTCAAACGATGTTGCTTCTTTCATCCAACAAAAAACTGAAAGAAAACCTATCATTGTCCCAATTTATATGGAATGTTAAGTTATGGTGAGTAATATGCTATGTCCTAAGTGTCGCTTACCTTTAACCAAATTTGATAGAACATATAAATGTTCAAATAACCATAGTTACGATATTTCAAAATATGGTTATGTTAACTTATTGTTATCTAAGACTAATTGTGGGGATCTACAAGCTTCTACTCATGCAAGGGTAAATTTCTTATCTGGCGGATATTATGATGATTTAGTAGAAGCTTTAGATAATGTTTTCAGATATCATAATTTACATTCACTTCTTGATTGCGGGTGTGGTGTTGGCTACTATTCTGGTAAATTATCTTCTAAATACTCAATTACAGGTATAGATATATCTAAAGACGCTATTACTATAGCTTCTAAAAAGGACAAAATATCCTCATATATCGTTTGCAGTTCATCTGATATTCCTATTGAAACAAGTTCATTTGATGGAGCATACGTGATATTTGCCCCCTTATTTTGGAAATCTATGGAGTCTTTGATAAAAAATAATGGTATTCTAACAGTTGTTACCCCTGGAGCTAAACATTTGTATGAATTAAAGGAATTTCTATATGATAATCCTTATTTAAATGAACAAACAAACCTTTCTAATGAGGCCTTCACTTTAATAGAAGAAAAGCATCTAACTTATACGAAAGATATTAAATCTAACGATTTATTAAACTTAGTTGCAATGACTCCATATATGTTTAAAACAAAAAAAGAAAGAATTGATAAGCTTAATAAAATTGATAGTTTGAATATTACTATAGATTTTATTATTACAACCTTTAGAAAAAGCATATAAAAAAATCCAAGATAATACTTGGATTTTTTATTTTATTAATTTAATCATTATTAATTTTATCTTTGAATAGTCTAAAAACTTCTCTAGTCAAAAGAGCATCTTCAAACGCATCATGTACTTGAGCTTCCATTTGAACATTACTCATTTCTTGATATGTTTGGAATAATCCCATTTCATCTTTTAAATTATAATAGTTTTTCATTACTTGCATTAAATTTATATGATGTTTTCTAATTTCAATAGGCTCTACCTTATTGATAACAAACGATTGTTCAATTGCTAGAATATCACTTCTTCCCCAAACATATACTTTTGGTTCAAACTCATCCATGCATTTTTTTAAAACATCATAAAAATATTTATAATTAACAGAGTTATTAAAATCACTTCTTTTTCTTGAAAGAAACTTAAGCGTCCTTCCATTTAAATTATATGGTTTAGAAGGACTAACTAACGAACTATCTTCAAAGATTATATTTCCATTTTCATCTTCAATAATTATTCCATACTGAATAATTTCTTGAGTATGTGGCATAGTTTGATAGTATGCAGGCATTGTAAACTCTAAATCAATAAACATTCGTTTGTGTGATTCATTAACAAGTTCTTTGACACCTCTTTTAATTGAATCCATATCATAATAAACGATTCTTTCTTTTGTTCTATTATAGTATGAAGGTTGAACAATACGGTTAAACATCGTAACTTCGTGTACAGCATATTTACCATGTATCTTTTTTTCTTCTTTCACCTCAACAAAAAGATAAGGTCTTTCAAAGAAATAAGGGCCAAACTCACGAAAATCTTTCCTTTGAAAATATAAATATAAATGCTTTCTTTTAGTTTCTATTATAACTATTCTTTCTTTTGGGATTGTATATAAAACTTTACCATATACTTTCATAATTATATTCTTTCTAAATATATATAATTTATATATAATTCTTGTATTTTTTTATATAACCTTTATATATTTGTAATTATTTTTATTTTAATTTAATTTCACCAATTTTAATTAATTCTAAAATTGCTTGGCTTCTTCCTTTAACTCCTAACTTTTGTATGACATTAGATATATGGTTTCTTACAGTTTTTTCACTGATGTGAAGTTTTTCTGATATCACTTCCGTGTCCATATTTTTAACAATCATTTGAAAAATCTCTTTTTCTCTAGGAGTTAATAATCTTTCTATATGCATATTATCACCTCATTATCTAATTTATAATATGCATTTTTTTTAATTTAGGTTGTATATTTTTAATATCTCTTTAATTTGTTCTTCAGATAATTTCAATTTTGTTAGTTTTTCTTTGAAATCAACTTCTCCAAGAACATTCAATATTTGATTCTTCTTAACTTTTCCTATTCCTTTGATTTGATCAAGTTTTGAACTTATTACACTTTTTGCATGCGTATTATGATGAAAACTTATAGCATATCGATGAACTTCATCTTGAACGTTTGTAAGGAATTTAAATAAGAAGCTATGCTTATCTAAATCATAAAACCTTTCATTATATAGAATTCTATCGGTTCTATGATTGTCATCCTTAACTAATCCTATTATCGGAATTCTTAGTTCAAGAGAATTTAAAGCATATTCTGCTGCCCTTACTTGTCCCTTACCACCATCCATAATAATCAAACTAGGCATTTTTAAGTTTTCCTCTTTTAATCGTTTATATCTTCTAGTAATAACTTCAATAAATGTGTTTGTGTCATCTGCTTTTTCTATAGTTTTAATTTTGTATTTTCGATATTCTTTTGGTTCCTTTACACCATTAATATATTTTACCATTGCACTTACTGCGCTGACACCCTGAATATTAGAATTATCAAATGCTTCTATATCATTAGCATCTTCAAGTCCTAACAAACTAGCTAACTGATTTACGGCACCTTGAGTCATATCAAACGCTCGTTGTTTCTTTAATATTAAATTTTCCAACTCTTTATTTATGTTAACTAGCACTAAATCTAGCAACTCTTTTTTTCTTCCTTGTTTAGGGATAATACAAACTCTTGCTAATTGGGGATCGAATTTGCTAACATCAACATTTGGCAAAATAATTTCTTTAGGAATTGGATTGTTATTTATCAAATAAAACTGGTGAACAAAATTAACAAACACTTCATTTTTATTATCTGCATTCGAATCATCTATAAAATCAAATGTAAAGCAATTTCTTTCTATTACTTTAGTATCTCTTACATGGAAAACTTGGATATTAATATAGTCATCTTTTATTGCATAATTAAAGATATCACTATTATTTAAATTAGTTTCCATTTTTTGCTTTTCGCTTATTGCTTCTAAGTTATTTATTATATTACGATATTCTAAAGCTTCTTCAAAATTTAAATCTTCACTTGCTTTGTTCATTTTCTCTTTTAACAACTTTACTTCATCTTTAATGTTACCATTAAGAAGTTGTACAACCTTATTGACTATCTCATCGTAATCTGATCTAAGAACATCTTTTATGCACGGTCCTAAACAATTATTGATGTGATAATATAAACATGCTTTTTTAGGAAGCTTATTACATTTTCTTAAAGGGTATATCTTATTTAACATATCTACTGTAGATCTTGCGGCAGTTACATTAGGATACGGTCCAAAATATTTACCTTTTTTGTTTAGGTCTCTTGTATAGATTATTCGAGGGTTTTTTTCGTTTGTTATGAGAATATAGGGATATGTTTTATCGTCCATTAGCATAATATTATACTTAGGACGATATTTTTTTATTAAGTTAATTTCAAGGATAAATGCTTCTTTTTCTGTTGAGGTTATAATATATTCAAAATCAACAATATCCATAACTAATCTTGTTGTTTTAGCATTATGAGCCCCAACAAAATATGATTTAACTCTATTTGCTAAATTTTTTGCTTTTCCAACATAAATTATAGTCCCTTCGCTATTCTTCATTTGATAGCATCCCGGATTTGATGGCAAATCTTTAATTTTATCCCTTAAATTTTGATTCATAATTATCCCTACTCATCTTATTTATTAAATCTTTTTATTTATCATCTGATGAATCATCGTTGTTATCAAAATATGTAATATTCTTTAAAATATTATCTATATGTTCTCCATACATCAATGATTCATCATATTTAAATCTTAGTTCAGGAACTTTTCTTACTTCTAAAGATTTTCCTAAAGAAGAACGAACAAATCCACTAGCATTTTCAATATTTTTTTTAGTTGATTCTTTTTGTTCATTATTTCCTAAAACTGTATAGTAAACTGTTGCAACAGACGCATCGTTTGTTAAAGAAACTTTAGTTACAGTAACAAAACGCAATCTTTCATCTTTACTATTTAAGAAAATAGTACCAATCTCTCTTTCTAAAATTTTCTCTAGTCGTGGAATTTTATATCCCATTATTTATATCTCAACTTTCTCCATAATAAAGGCTTCAATAATGTCTCCTTCTTTGATATCATTAAAGTTTTGAATTGTAATACCGCATTCAAATCCTAACTTAACTTCTTTAACATCATCTTGTCCTCTTCTTAAAGTACCAACTTTTCCAGTATAAACAACTATTCCATCACGAATTAATCTTACTTCACTATTACGAGTAATATATCCATCTTTTACATAACTTCCACAAATAGTTCCGACTTTTGATACTTTAAATAATTTACGAACTTCAACTTCGCCAATTACTTTTTCTTCAAATACAGGGTCTAATAAACCTTTCATAGCCGCTTCAATATCTTCTAATAATTTATAAATTACGTCATATAATCTTATTTCAATTCCTTTATCTGTAGCAGTTTTAGAAATTGCACTATTAGGTCTTACATTAAACCCAATAATTATTGATTTAGATGCAACTGCTAAAGTGATGTCGTTATCAGTTATAGCACCTACGCCACTACTAATAATATTAATTTTTACACCCTCTACTTCAAGTTTCATTAAAGAATTTTGTAATGCTTCAACTGAACCTTGTAAGTCACCTTTAATAATTAAGTTTATTTCTTTATCAGTATTATTTAAACTATCAAATAATGATGCAAGAGAAACAGTTTTAGTTTGATTACGAGCTGCATTCATACGTTTAACTCTTTCTTCACTTACTAGTCTTGCAGTTCTTTCATCTTCAAATATCATAAAATGATCTCCTGCTTGAGGAACACCTTCTAAACCAGTTACTTCGACAGCTTTTGATGGACCTGCAGATTTGATGTTCGTAGTTACTTCATCAGACATAGCTCTAATTTTACCCCAAACATTTCCCACTACAATTGGATCCCCAACTTTAATTGTTCCATTTTTAACAAGAAGTGTAGCAACAGCTCCTCTTCCCTTAGTTAATTGTGCTTCTACTACTGTTCCATAACCAAGACGATTTGGATTAGCTCTATAGTTTTCAACTTCTGAAACGAAAATGATAGTTTCCAATAATTCATCAACACCTATTCCCTTTAAAGCAGAAACAGGAACGAACTCAACATTTCCACCCCATTCAGAAGGGATAATATTTAGAGCGGCTAATTCCTCTTTAACTCTATCAGGATTTGCACTATGCTTATCTATTTTATTTACAGCTACAATAATAGGAACTTTAGCACTTAACGCATGATCAATAGCTTCTTTAGTTTGAGGCATAACACCATCATCAGCTGCTACAACTAATACAACGATATCAGTAACATTAGCTCCACGGGCTCTCATTTCTGTAAATGCGGCATGGCCTGGAGTATCAATAAATGTAATCTTTTTATCCTTGACATTTACTTGATAAGCACCAATTCTTTGTGTGATTCCACCAGCTTCTCCGCTAGTAATCTTTGAATTTCTAATCGTATCTAATAAAGTTGTTTTTCCATGGTCTACATGTCCCATAATAGTGACAATTGGTGGACGAGGTACTAAACTTTCTTCATCATCGTCAATTACCATTTCTTCAAATTTTGTGATATCATTTTCAACTTTATCTTTTAGTTCTAATTTATAATCATCCGCAATGATTTCTGCAACATCACGATCAATAGTTTGACTTGCGCTTAGCATATATCCAAGCATCATTAGTTTACCTACAATCTCTGTTAAACCCACACCTAAAGCCTCAGCAAACGCACCAACAGTCATACCAGGAACATAATATACAACAGTTTCTTTCTTAACTTGTTTTACGTTACTTTGTCTTCCTTCTTTATTTTTCTTGTTCTTTTTAACATTCTTTAATCTAGTATATTGTTTATCTGCTTTTGCGTATGAATCATATGTATCATCGTAATAACGAGTTAATTCAACTTTCTTTTCAGGTTTTGGTTCTTGTTTAGGTTCTTCTTTTATAACTTCTAATCTTTCTTCTTTAACTTCCTCTTTAGTTTCATTAACTGATTTTGGCACAGCAATTTCTGTCTTTTCAGATTTTACTTCTTTTTTTGTTTCTTTTGATACGTTAGTTTCTGTCTTTTCAGATTTTGCTTCTTTTTTTGTCTCTTTTGCAGTCTTCGGTGTTTTAGCTTCTGTCTTTTCAGATTTTACTTCTTTTTTTGTTTCTTTATCTAGCTTATCTGTTTTTACAGTTTTTGTTTCTTTTTTATCTTTTTTTGTTTCTTTTGCTTCCTTAGATGCAGATTCTGATTTTTCGGCTTTTGTTTCTTTTTTAGGTTCTTTGGCAGGTGTTTCCTTTGGAGCCTTTTTCACTTTTTTAGGTTTTATTTCTACTTTATATCTTTTGCTTAATTTTTTGACGTCGTTCATATCAACATCACTTTCAATATTGGCACCTTCATAACCTATATTATCTAATAAATCTAATAAATCTTGTGCATCAACACTTACATTATTCTCATTTAAAATTTCAATTATTTCTTTTACTTTCATTCTTCAACATCCTCCTTTAAAAGATTGTTTAAGTTTTGTACAAATCCGTCGTCTTTTATTCCTAAGACATATAGATTTTCTTTTCCTGTTGCTCTGCTAAGTTCTTCACTACTGAACTTATCAACATAATATAACCTGTAATACGAACACTTATTCCTAATTTTCTGTTTTGTATTATCTGACGCATTATTTGCTACAAATAGCATCTTTAAACTTTTTGCTTTATTTAGTACAGTATCTGTCCCAAAGATAAGTTTTCTTGCCCTTGTTGCTATACCTATTAAGTTAAGAACTTTTTCTTTATTTATTCTATCTATATTTTCATTCTTATTTGGCAAATTATTCAAAAGTTTCACCAACTAACTTTCTTAATTCTTCATAAATAGTTTTTTCTACATGAACTTCTAATTCACGATCAAGGACTTTTTTCTTTTCTGCTAAGTTAATAGCTTCTATAGTTTTACTTATATAAGCTCCCCTACCATTAGTTTTTCCCTTCAAATCAATAACTACTGTACCTTCTGGAGTTCTTACAACCCTAAACATATCTTTTTTAGGATATTGAACATTTGTAGCTAAACATTTTCTCATAGGTATTTTTTTAGGTTTATTCATTTAATCACCTATTTTAAATATACATTATATTTAAATTCTATGCCTTCTCTTAAAGCATCTGATAATTTCTTAATATCAATTTTCCATTCGGTAGCATAACAAGCTAAACGAACATTTTGACCGCTCTTACCGATTGCTAAAGAATATTGTTCTTCATTAACTATTACTAAAGCTTGTTTTAATTTTTCATTAGTAATTACAACACTTAAACTTCTTGCTGGAAGTAATGCTTCAGCAATTAAATCAACTGGATTATCTCTCCAAGTAAAGATATCAATCTTTTCTTGATTAAGTTCATTATTAATAGCTTTGATTCTTAACCCACCTTGACCTACACAAGCTCCTTTAGGATCTAAATTAGGTTTTGTAGCTAGAACGCCTATCTTAGTTCTACTACCTGCTTCTCGAGAAACACCCATAATTTCAATTGAACCATCTTGTATTTCTGGTATATTAAGTTCAAATAATTTTGTAACCATATCTTTAGTTGCTCTTGAAATATATACTTTTGGTTCTTTAGTAGTTTTTTCAACTTTGATTACATATACTTTTTTCTTTTCTCCAGGTTCAAAAGTTTCTCCTGGGATAGTTTCACTCATTGGCATTGAAGCGTATAAACCTTTTCCAATTGAGAAAGTAACAAAATTAGCATTAGCTGCCACAACTGTCGCAGTAATAATTTCCCTAACTTTTCCTTCAAAGAATTTGAAAGCTTCTTCTCTTTCTAAACCTTTAAGCTCATTTGTAAAAGTTTGTTTAAACTTAGATACTGATTTTCTTCCTATTTTAGTAAAATCAATTTCTTCTCTTAAAACAGTTCCAACTTCTATTTTACTTCTATGTTTTAATTGTTTAGCATCTTCTACAAGTATTTCTCCTGTATTTCCTTCTGTTAATTCATCTACCACATAATGATAATCATATACTTTTATTCTTTTTTTATCAAAATCAACTTCTAATTTAATATCACCATTGTGATTTGTATCACGGCAAGCAACCGCCATAGCAACTTCTACCTTAGCAAGGACATCCTCAATAGCTAATCCTTTTTCTTCAGCAATCAATTCTAAATTTTCAAAAAAACCTTTACTAATCATTTTGCAACATCCCTCCTAAAATTTTACTGCTAATCTAATTTTGCAAATTTGATTTTTCTTTATTTCTATTTTTTTCTTTATATTTTTAGCCATGTATTCCATAACCAATACATCATTTTCAAAATTTATTAAATCTCCATAAATTTCTTTCAAACCATTTACTTTTTCATACAATTTAACGAAGATATATTTACCTACAGCCTTAGCAATATCCTCATCATTTTTTAGTGTTTTTTCTAAACCTTCACTAGAGACTTCTAGATAATATTCTTCATCAATAAAGTCTTCCTCATCAAGTTTTAAACTAATAGCTTCATTTAGAGAAGTTGCTTCATCAATTGAAAGACCATCTTTACCTTCAGCGATTATTCTTAATATTTTAATTCCATTCTCGAAGACATATTCAACTGAAATAATCTTTAAAGATAAACTATTTGCGCAACTTTCAGCGATATTAGATGCCTTATTTACAATAATATTATTATCCATGAATCCTCCTTTATTACAAAACATTTATAAAGGAGTGAGATTTACTCACTCCTTGATTTTCATTTATTCAATCAATTACATATATATTATATCATAATTTAATTGTAATGTAAATATGTAATTTTTAAAATTATTTCCTACCAACAAATCTTTCTAGACTCTTCATATATATATCATACATACCATGATCAGTATATACGTGTTCATATAGATCATCAATTTTTATCCATTTTACCTCTGAATTTTCATCTTCTTTTAGCTTTATTGATTTTTCCATATCTCCTTCATACAAATATGTGACGTTATAATGTAAATGAGACGGCACAAATTTACCTTTTTTAATATGTCTTTCTACAGTTAGTATCTCTATAGATGATATATTATTTTCTAATAATCTTATACCATCTAATGAAGTTTCTTCATGTACTTCTCTTCTAGCTAACGCTTCAAGGTTATACTCACTATCAGCATGGCCTCCTAACCATGCCCATGAATTATATATGTTATGGTAAGCCATTAAAACATATTTTCTTGTTTTATCCACAACAATTGCGGATGATGTAAAATGACCGAACATTAAATCTCTATCAAAGGCTTTTTCTTTATATGTATTTAATAGCCAAATCATTTGTTGTTTATCTGTCTCTTCCTGAATGCTCTTAGGATTGTAGTTTAATAAATCTTTTAAAACTTTTAAATAATCTGTTTTTTCATTCATATCTTTTACTTCTTATATAAATTTATGTTTTTCGTATCTCATTTTAATATATATAATAATATCCCAGCCGCAACACCTACGTTCAAAGATTCCATGTCATTAATAGGAATATATAAGTTTATATCCGTATTATTCAGAACCTCTTCACTTACACCATTACCTTCATTTCCAAAAACAATAACTTTTTTATTATTTAATTTATCTATATCAACTTCATCTAATGAAGAAGCATTATTAAGAGATGTCCCTATAATATCATATTTACACTTTCTATACTCACTGATATATTCTATAAGTTTTCCTTTAAGCATATTTATTTTGAATATGCCTCCTTGACTACCTCTAATTACTTTTTCATTATAGCAATCCACACAAGTATCACTAAACACTATTGTATTTACTCCAAAAGAAAGTGAAGTCCTTATTATTGTTCCTATATTTCCTGGATCTTGTAATCCATCTAGCATAACAACTAAATCTTTTTTGTTGGAATTATTTATATTAATTATCTCTTTTATATCTTTATTGTCTTTTATTTTACAAACACCTATAATACCTTGAGGTGTCTTAGTGTCAGATAATTTTTTTATTATTTCATCTTTTACTAATATATATTGTATTCCATTACCATATTTATTCACATCTTCTTTTTTAGTAACTAAAACTATTTCCAAACATCCTTTAGCCATTTCTACTAAATGATATCCCTCAACCAAGAATCTTTTTTCTTCATCTCGATATTTTTTTTGCTTTAGTTTCATTAATTCTTTTATGTAACTATTATTAACTGATGTTATTTCTTTCATATCAGATTGTTTTATAATCCTTTATATTATTAATCAAAAATACTAGATGAGAAGAAATAATAAAATGATATACTTATAGTCAATAGATTTAAAATGAAAAGAACTAACATATATTTAGCTGTTTTCTTACAGTCATATATTTCTTTTCCTTTTTTTGCATACTTTATAATAGGTATTAGTCCAGCTAATATAAATATCAACATATATAATGAGAAAAGGCTAATATAAATAAGTTTAAAAGAAAGTTTTGTATTAACAAACATTGGTAAAATTGCTCCAGCTATATGAACTGTTAGTAAATTACTAACAAATGGTAGTGTGAATAAGAAGACAACTAAACTAATAATATAATACCATCCTGGTATTTTAGCAAAAAATCCATCTTCTTTTTTTGCTTTTTTTATTTCTTTCAAATTTTTATATAAAGCTTTTTTCAATTCTGTTAATCTTTCACATTCCGAAACATTGTACCCTTCAATAATAGCTTCTTCAAAATTAAATCCTTTTTCTTGAGCCCTCATTAAAATATCTTCATATTGTTCTAATTCAATATCAATTTTTTCAATAAGAAGATAAATATCTCCTTCATTCAAATCTTTAATTTCCTCAATAGATAGAGAAGTGCTTAAATCATCTTCATACACTACAGTTTTAGCATATGGTATTTCCGCAAATTCATCTTCCCCAACTTCTCTACTGAAATCTAATTCATCTGATTCATCTAATTCTAAATCCTCTTTTTCTACTTTATCGTTTTCCAATTCATTATTTTCTAATTTTTCAAAATCTTTATTATTCATAGTTTTCACGTCTCCTATATTTTATTTTACCACATTTTACTTTGTTTTGCTATACATATTTTTATTTAGCTAATAAAAAAAGAAAACAGTTCATAAAGAACTGTTTTTCAATAGTTTATTAGTTTATTATAATTATAATTTATTATAATTATTGCTTTAGTTTGTTATGAATACTACTATTCTTCATAATCTGTATCAGCCATGTTGTTTTTTGCAAGTTTCACTAAACGACGTGTGATTTCACCACCAACTGAACCGTTTTGACGAGCTGTCGCATCAGCACCTAAATTAACGCCAAATTCACTAGCAATTTCATATTTCATTTGATTAGTTTTTTTAGAATTACTAGAAGTAGCAGTTTTCTTTTTACTATTATAAGATGAATTACTCATTTATTTCACCTCCATTCAGTATTATTATGACCAAAAATAATTTTATTAGTCATTTTCTTTATGGAAGTTTTAACCAATACATTAATATATATTTAGCTTGGCATATTTTGTATCTTATATATCCAAATCCCCATCATCTCCATCATCAAAAACTGAATACTTTTCTGTTGTGTTTAAATCTATAGTTTTAATATTTTCTACTGCCTCAAAAATTAAAGTTTCAAAATTACATTTAGCTTCTTCTCTTTTTGCTTCTTCAATAGTTGGTTTAATAACTGGATGTTCTGGAACAAACACAGTACAACAATCCTCATATGGCCTTATAGAAATATCGTATGTTCCAATTTTACGTGCAACTTCAATTATCTCTTCTTTATCATACGTGGCAAGCGGTCTCAAGATAGGTAAATTAGTTACTTCATTTACAACTTTCATGCTTTCCAATGTTTGTGAGGCAACTTGTCCGATGCTTTCACCATTTATGATTACATCCAAACCTTTTTTATTGCATACAATTTCTCCAATTTTATACATTGCTCTACGCATTAAAGTTACTAAATATTTTGGGTTAGCATTTTCGTGAATTGAATCTTGAATTTTCGTAAACGGAACAACTAGTAATTTTATTTTTTCAGTTTCCGTATATTTAGCTAATACTTGTAATAAATCTACTACTTTTTGCAATGAATTTAGCGATGTATATGGAGGTGATGCATAATGTATTGCATATACATTAATCCCTTTTTTCATCGATAAATAGCAAGCAACAGGAGAATCAATTCCTCCGCTCATCATCAATAATCCTTTTCCTTGAATTCCTGCTGGATATCCGCCTAATCCTTTTATCTCATTTAAGTATAAGTAAGTCCCTTCACATCTTAAATCAACATGTAATATTATGTCAGGATTGTGCACATCAACACTTATATTTTCAACTTTAGGTAGAACTCTTTTTGCAAGTTCTTGAGATATTTGAATTGATGTGTATGGGAAACTCTTATTTCCTCGATTTGTTTCTACTTTAAACTTCTTTTTTTCTTTAGTTGTTTCTTCTTTTAGCATTTCAATAGCTGTTTCTGCCATCTTATCAAAATCAGCTTCAACCTTTTTACATAAACTATATGAATATAGCCCAACAATAGTGTTTAAAACTTTAATTACCTCTTCATAATTCTCACCATTTAGATATATATAAAAACGATAATCAGTATTAAAATATTGTAATTTATTAAATCCTTTGCATTTTCTTTTTATTGTATCATTGATTTTCTTTAAAAATTGTTTATAATTCTTTTTCTTTAATGTCATTTCACCATATTTTATTAATATTAAATCGTAGGTCATTATATACTCCTTATATTTATATGTTATTAATTACTTTTATTAAAGCATCAGCTTCCTCGTATGTTGTTAAATGTGATATACTTATTCTTACAGTTGTCTTTGCTAATGTTTCATTTTTAGTCATTGCATATATTGTTTTTTCAGGTTTTCTTAGTTTTGATGAACAAGCTGACCCAGTAGACACATACATTTGTTTTTCTTCAAATATATGGACAATAGTTTCCCCTAAAATATTAGGAACAGAAATGTTTATAATATATGGAGAAGAATTCTCTAAATCATCACTAGAATTGATAATGACATTTTTATTATTTATTCTATTTCTAATATATTTGTTTAATTTCATAACATAATTGTAATGTTCATCTACACTTAAAGCATATTTTTTTAGCGCCTTAGCACATGCCGCAATTAGTCCCAAATCAAATGTTCCTGGTTTTAAACCTTCTTGTGAGTTTGAACCGTACAATCTTGGCATTAATTCTAATCCTTTTTTATATACTAATCCTCCAATTCCTTTAGGTCCATAAAACTTATGAGCACTAAAAGTAAACGCATCAATTTCACGATATTTAAAATTAGGTTTTAATTTGCATAATCCTTGAACGCAATCAACATGTAGTTTGCATTTTGGATATTTTTTCACTATCCTAATTATTTTATCAATTGGTTGTATTGCCCCTACAATGTTATTTACCCACATTATTGATACTAAAAGTGTATCCTTATCTAATTCTTTTTCTAATTGTTCTGTATTAATTACACCTTTTTCATCAACATCTAAATATATAACTTCATACCCTGAAGTTTCTAGTCTTTTGAAAACCTCAAAGACAGAAGGGTGTTCAATTTTTGTAGTGATTAATTTTCCCTTTTTATCACCTATTAGTCCTAGTATTCCTAGATTATTAGCCTCTGTCGCATTCGATGTGAAAATAACTTTATGATCTACATCTAAGATACTACATATTTCATTTTTCATTTTCTCATATAAATTATTGCACTTTTGCCCAAATGAATGTAATGATGTAGTATTTGCAAAAAATTTATTTTGAACGTCAATATATATCTTTAATACTTCTTCGTCCATTTTTGTTGTGGCAGTATAATCAAAATACATTATTTTCACCAATCTTTCTCAATCTTTATAGATATTTTATTTATGTTAATTAATTATATCATATTTTTCTTTACTAATAAACATATTTGTTTCATATAATTTAAAATCATCTTGCGAAATTCTTTAAAATAATATATAATATTTTTGGTGATTATTATGAAACATGTAGAATTTAACACAAATGGAGTATGTTCTAAAAAAATAATCTTTGACCTAACTGATGATGGTAAGATTGTTAACCTTATATACATTGGCGGATGTAACGGGAATCTTAAAGCTATTAGCAAGTTATGTGAAGGTCAAGATGCAAAACATATTTCCTCAATTTTAAAGGGAAACTCTTGCGGAGGCAGACCAACAAGTTGTGCTGACCAATTATCTAGAGCTATTGACGAAAACCTTTAAACAAAATCCAGAATTTCTGGATTTTTTATTTTTTACAAACAAAAAAGTTAGGTAAAACCTAACTTTATTAATCTTATTAAATTCTTATCTGTTGTAGAACTCAACGATTAAGTTTTCATGAATGTCTGTTAAGAATTCATTTCTTTCAGGCATACGAGTTAAAGTTCCAACTAATGTGTTTTCATCAAATGTTAAATAATCTTTTAAACTATTAGCATATGATAAAGCATCTTTAACGATAACTAATGAACGAGAAGATTCTTTTAAAGAAATAGTTTGACCAGGTTTTACTAAGTAAGAAGGGATATCTAATTTCTTACCATTAACTGTAATATGTCCATGGCATACTAATTGACGAGCTTGTCTACGAGTTCTAGCTAATCCTAAACGATATACTAAATTATCTAATCTAGTTTCTAATAATACTAAGAAGTTATCACCACGTTTACCAGGCATTTTTGCTGATAAATCGAAAACTTTCTTAAATTGTTTTTCACTTACACCATATGTGAAACGAACTCTTTGTTTTTCTTGTAATTGGATACCATACTCAGACATTTTTGAGCGGTGTTTTCCATGTTGACCAGGTGCATAAGGTCTTTTTCTTAATTCTTTACCAGTTTCAGTAATAGAATAGTTTAATCTTCTTGATATTTTCCAAGTTGATCCAGTAAATCTTGACATAATTTATTCCTCCTATAATTAATTTTGGACTTGAACATAGCATAAATAATAGATATCATTTAGTTTTCATCATAACAGCTTGATTACTAACTCCTCTACAGGTAGATCTATTTTCTCTATCCTTTTTCAAGTGCTGTTCTGTCAATTGAACCTTATATATTATACCACACTTATATATAAAAGTAAAGTGTTTTTTTATTAAAATAAAAAAGAGCTAAACCTTTTACAGTTTAGCTTATTTGTTATTACTCATCTCCATCAGGATTTTCTTCAGGATTGTTATTTTGGTTTTTATTATCTTTAATTCCTTCTAACACTTTTGAACCTAGAAAACCTGCTAGTAATGATTTTACATCAATTCCCAATGTTTGATCTAATCCTTTAATTAATTGAGAACCATTTTTCCCGATTTCTTCAGCTAGTTTTGCAGTATTACCTTCACCATACATTGTGATTGAATCGATTTGTCCATAAGCTTTTGCTAATGGTTCAGAATATGCTTTAACAACTTCAGGTAGAACATTAGAATCTAAAATTAATTCTAATACAGATGCTTCTCCCATTTTCTTCATAGCTTCTGCTTTCTTTTCAATTGCTTCCGCTTCGGCATTACCTTTAGCTAATATACCAGCTGCTTCTTGTTCTGCTGCATATCTATCAGCTTCAGCTTTTGCTTTCTTAGCAGCTGCTTCTTGTTCCATCTCATATTTTGCGGCTTCAGCTGCTTTTTGACGAGTAAATAATTCAGCTTCAGCTTTTTGCTCAGCTGCGTATTTCTCAGCATCTGCAGTTTTCTTAACTTGAGCTTCTAATTGACGTTCTTGTAATTCAACTTCTTTTTGTCCTAATTCAACTTCACGTTCACGTTTTGCAATATCTGCATTAACTTTAGCTATGTTAATTTCTTCTAATCTTCTTTGTTCTTCAATTGCATAAGCAGCATCTGCATTAGCTTTCGCAGTATCTGATTGACTCTTTAGTTCTGATTGACGTAAAGACAATTCTGTGTTTTGTTCAACAATTAATCTTTCAGCAGTAACTCTTGCTTTATTTGCAGCTTCGTTAGCTTCAGATTGCGCAATTTGTACATCGCGTTCTGCTTGTGCTCTTGCAATAGATGCGTTCTTTGAAATTTGAGCAATGTTATCAACCCCTAGGTTTTCAATAACTTTATTATTATCAATAAAGTTTTGAATAGTTAGGTTAATGATTTGAAGACCCATTCTTCCCATATCTTGCATCGCATTATCTTTTACTTTTTCAGCAAATAAATCTCGATTATGAACAAGTTCTTCTAATTTCATTTGTCCGATGATTTCACGCATATTACCTTCTAATACTTCCTTAGCAATAGCTTTAATTCCTTCTAAGTCTTGTTGCAAGAAGATTTGGGATGCTCTTGCAAGTGCTTCTGGTGATGAATCTATCTTAATATTAGCAACACCATCCACAAAAATATTAATAAACTCTCTTGTAGGGACAGCACTTGCTGTTTTGATATCCACTTGTATTAAACTAAGAGGTATTTTATCGACTCTTTCCAATCCTGGAATTCTAAACCCAGCCTTACCTATTAATACTCTTTGACGACGAGGTCCTGTAATAATAAATGCAGTGTCTGGTGGGGCTTTAACATATGAACTAATAACAATGATAATTAGTAATGCGATAACTATTAAAATAATAACACCGACTGTTCCTAATCCTTCTAAAAACATTCTTATTCCTCCCTTCTGTTTTTACAAATATATTATATCATTTAGAAATATTTATTGTAAAGAAAAATCGTATAAAATCGTATTTAGAAACTTTTTGTTTCCTTATTATATATTCTCTATTATCTAATTATATAACTAATTTATATTTATTTTAAAAATAAAACGGCTTGCTAAGCAAACCGTCAATCTCTATTTTATTTAAATAGCTTAGTAAAAAATTTTGGAGAAATTATGTGCTGTCAAAAATTCAAGAGATAAATAAAAATATCTCCAGTATTTTTGACAGCTATTTTTTATTTCAAATAAAAGGTCCTTCTTGTATAATATAATTGCCTATTATAAAAA
>JAZNJG010000070.1:0-3085 GCA_045577945.1 Bacilli bacterium
AAAATTAAAGAGACTATTAGATAGTCTCTTAGATAATTTCATTAAATGTGTCTATATTTTTATAAAATTTATTTTATCCCAACAAGTTTCATCAAATATTTTGCATTTGTTGTGGAACATTTGCCTATTTTGATCTTATAATCAAAAAGTATCTTTTCATTTTCATAATATTCACTGAAATAATAATTATTTAACTTATCAATATTCAAATCACAAATTTCAAAATCATGAGTTGTAATTAAGACTATTGAATTCTCTCTATTAAGTTTTCGTAATAAAATTTCTGCACCAGTTATTCGATCATTTGAATTTGTTCCACTAAATACTTCATCAATTAACGTTAGCATATATTCGTTATTTTCCATATACTCAATAGGTTTTTTAATTTTTAATAACTCAGCATAAAAAGTTGAAATGCCTTTAGTTATATCATCTGAATTTCTCATTGAGGTAAATAATTTAAAATATGACGCATTAAATTCTTTTGCAAGCACAAAAGTTCCCGCATTCATTAGAACTACATTTATCCCCACAGTTCTCATAAATGAAGTTTTACCACTCATATTGGAACCAGTAATAACATTAATTCCATTAATAGTTTCAAAATCATTTTCCACACAATTAGTTATTAATGGATGTTTTATTCCCTTAAAAGACAATTTTATTTCACTTGACCTAATTGGAATACAAACATCATCTCTAACGTGCCTAATTACTGTTAAACTAATTAACATTTCAAAATATTGATATGCCTTAATCCCTTCATCAATATCTTTACTATATTTTTTTATATTATTTTTGTATAGATATAATATATATATAGAAAAAGGTATAAAAGCATTAAACAAAATTGCTATCAAGTGATTAAATCTAATCGTATCAAAATCTGAAATTCTTGAGAGTTTTCTTACACCAATAGAACCTTTATTTATGTATGCTGATTTTAAATTAAGTTCTTTAGAATAAAATTCTTTCCCTTCAAAGTTTTTCAAGATATTATCCATTGAAGAAATTATGCTATCCATATCTTTTATTCTATCAAGATTATTTTGATTAGCATGTGAAAAAATAAAGAAAAGAATTATTTGCATTAAAGAGGGTATTATTAACATATAAGGATCAATAATTTCAAAACCAGCAAGAAAAAACATCGTTATAAAAATAATTGATAATCCTATACCAAGAATTAAAGATAATTTGATTCCTTTCAGATTAATATTTGCTAATAGTGAATACATAGAGTTATCAGGAATTTTATAACTTTTTGCTTCAAAGTCAATACAAAACTCCAAATTTTCACCTAGTTCCTTTATTGCTTCTTGTCTTTTTATAAAATCTTCATCATTTAATTTATTATTATTTAAAGCCTCATACAGGTATCTTTTACCGAGATGAGTCCTAGCAACACAAATATACTTGTAAAGGGAATTTTTGCCAATAATATCTAAATCTTCAAGAAAGCACTCTTTTTTATCATAAAAATCCATTCCTGAGTTTTCTGGTTTTCCTATGTAAGTACCTTTTATTCTAGAAATATAATTATCAATTGTAAAAAGGTAATTTTGATAGTAATTTACTTTATTATCAATAATCATATGCCATATTATTAGTCCAATAAATAAAGGCACTGTTGCTAACCAAACATAGAATGGTAAATCTATTGTGAAAATCAAGACAAAAAGACTTATAGATATCAGAAATATAATACCTCTAAACAAAGATATTTTATTAGATTTTTTCATCTCAACATCTAATTTCTTTTTTGCTTCTTCTTTCATCAAATTATATCTATTAAGTTTGTCATTATTATGCACTTTAGTATTAATCATATTATCACCATCTATATTAATGATTATTTTCAATATGCTTATATAGGCTCAAACAGCCATTATATATATCATTATAACAATCTTCAAATCGTCTTGTATACCAAGGATCACTTACATCTCTATCAGATTCCATAAAATACAATAACTTATTTACTTTATTTAAATAATCATTCCCTATAATTCTATTCAAGTTATATATATTGTTATCATCCATTACGATTATATAATCATATTCTTCATATTCTTTTTTAGTAATTCTTTTAGCTTCTCTTCTTTGATATTTAATATTGTGTTTATCTAATATCTTTTTAGATTCATAGTAAATATCATTTCCAATTTCTTCATATGATGTTGCCCTTGATTCTATTATATAATTATATTTATAAGATGATTTAACTATTTCCTTCATAATAAATTCTGCCATAGGAGATCTACATATATTCCCATGGCAAACAAACATAATCTTGATTGTCTCCATTATCTCACTCCATTTTTATTTAGTATACATTATTATTCAAAAAATTTCTTTTTGAAGAGTTCATTGTTTATCTTTAGTTCTTCAATAGTAACTGGAGTAAAGTTATTAATGTCTACTCCCGCATTATATGCATTATTATTTTGATAAAGACTTTGATACTCTTTACTTACTCTTGCATGAATATGGCCATAAATGTGATAACCTTCTTTTCTACTTCCTATCTTTCTACTACCTTGCCATTCTAGCATTGGATAGTGGCATAATGTAATTGTATGTCCATTTGGACTAATTCCCGCAGGAATCAAATCCATATAAACTATTTTTTCAAAATATCTCCTGTAATCACCTTTATTCAGCCATTTTATATCGTGATTTCCAATTATCAGTATTTTTTTACCTTCTAGTTGAGAAAGATATTTTGTGGGATCTGCATCTTCCCAAATCATATCACCTAAAATGTAAATAGTATCATTTTTATGAATTTTTTTATTCCAATTATTAATTATTGTTTCATCCATTTCTTCAATAGTACTAAAGGGTCTATTACAAAGTTCTATAATATTATCATGTCCTAAATGTAAATCTGCTATAAAATATATCATAATTATTTTCCTATATTATATTGTCTATACGTATTATATTGTCTATACGTATTATATTATTTATATAATTATACTAAAAATAGCACAATTATTCAATATAAAAAAGACTGCCAGTAATACATCATATAATATTACATAACAGTCTATTTATTCTTAATATATAATTAATATGTTAC
>JAZNJG010000071.1:0-3457 GCA_045577945.1 Bacilli bacterium
CAATAGGTTTTGTATCTTTCGGCGCATTTGTGCCTGTGCAGCTACAATTATTGAATTAATACAAAACAAATTGCAAAAACTATTTAAGTACAAATGTAATAATAACATTATAAAAAATAACAAAAACAAAAGCTTAACACTATTATGAACAAAGTTTATATTTGTTAAGCTCTTTTTTTATTCTCATTCTAAATCTAAATCCTCAGTTTTCTTCTTATTAATAACTAACTACTTATTATTAGAAATAGATTAACCAATATCAAATATTAACTTTCTAAACTTTTCAGTTAATTAATTATATTGCTAATATTAATTAAGTGCATATTTAAAAAAAATATATATATAGATATCTTTTTTTTGGGTTTTATGATAAAATAATACAAAGGACATGATTAGCGTGAAGGAATTAAGATATTTTATTTGTTTATTTTTAATGATTATATCGTTAAGCATTTTATGTTCGTGTAGTGTTGAACAAGGGCCTATAGGGCCCCAAGGTGTTCAAGTAGAGTTACTGATGGAACAAACACATAGGTATACAACGGGGACGTTGTTTTGGAAACAAAGCCATGTATATTATTAAAAAGAAAAATTAGTTTCTCATACAGAAAATCTTACACAACTATATGTAGATGATAATAGGAAATAAGTTATAAAGAATTCATCAAAACTGGAGGTTTAATTATGTGAATAATAATATGTCCGATATGTGGAGGTAAAGTTGCTGAAAGTAGAATAGATTGTATGCACTGTGGTCATATACTTAATGAAAGTATTGATGTAGAGTGTGAAGACTGTGGAGAAATTCTTCCAAAAGGAGCAAAAGAATGTCCTGAATGTGGTTCCAGAAGTATCATAGATAAATCATTGAAAAAGGATAAAATACGAATATGTCCAATTTGTAGTGGGAAAGTATATATTGCAAGATCTGAGTGCATACATTGTGGACATGTATTTGACTATGAAGAAAAAGTTCAAGAATTAGTACATACGCCTTTATTATTCACTTATCCTACTTGTCTTAACTGTAAAATGGCAAAGCAAATCCTTGAAAAAGCTAATTTAGAGTATGAAGAAGTTAACGCTGTAGAAACGCTGATTTATTCAAACAATATAATATTGTGAAAGCACCAACATTATTAGTTTTTAATGATGATCAATGTGAAATGTATGATAACGCATATTTAATTTATGAATATGTGGAAAAATTAAAATAGGAGAATAATATGATAGATAATCTTAATGATATTATCATCATATGAGCTGGAGTAGCAGGGATAAAAGCTGCTCTTCATTCTTTAAGAACAGGAAATAACAATTCTAGAATATGAAAGTATTTGTGGATAAATAGCAAAATGATGACAATGCCAAAAGTATTTCTCCATTAATAGATATAAAATATTATTATAATACAAGAGTGTTTGGAAACAATAGCTTTTATTATAAAGAAATATATAGCAAAGAACGTAAAATGTTATTTCTAGGTAAAATTATTAAAATGGATAAGGATTTTTTCAAATGAATTTGATACTAAAACATTAAGTGAAATAAAAGTAATATTTGGAATTGTTTATAAGAGAATTCTATTAAATGATGTTTGTTTCAAATTAGAGGAATAGCTAAATAATATTGAAATATTTTATATGGTTATAGAATTTATAAGCGCTTAACTAAAAAAATTTAAAAAATTTATTTATATACATTAAAAATATAAAGGGGCAGTAAAAAATCTTGCTGTCAAATATATTAATCTTTTTTAAACTTGATCATATGATTTGAATTTTATAAAGAGTTTTGAGATAATATAAATTAACTAATTTATAGGTGGTCTTTTGGTATTTACAAATTAGAAGAGTGTAAAAAATTTTTAGAAAGGAGGTTTATTATGTTTGTAGTTTATGTTATATTAACTAATGGAGAAGAGAATTATTACCGAGAAGTAGATAGGTGGGGTGACATTTGCTTAACCGATGATTTAAGCGAAGCAAAAAAGTACCCAACTATTACTATAGCTCAAGTAAAAGCAGAACAATTAAGGGAAAATAAAAGTGTTTTATATGCAGAAGGAGTATACATAGAATGTAAAAAATATTAAATATATATATTGATATATTTATACATTATTATATATCATAATAAAAAATTGTTCTGTAAAATCTTTTGTGGTTTTGTAGTCAAAAAAAGATAAAACCCACAAAATTTAAGAGCATAATTTGAATTGCAAATTATGCTCTTTTTTAGTGTGACGGACATGGTTAATATCTAGAGAGGAAAGTATCTTGTACGAGAACGGTAGTAAAGAACTAGCTGAACAACAAAAGAGTCTATCGTGAGGTAGAATCTGAAGGAAACTGTAGGCAAAGTTTTGGCTCGAGGAACACGAATCACATTAGGCGGGTATAGTTGGGATGAGTTAGCTAAACATAAAAAAGTCCTACTATCAAAATAAAGCAGACTATAAACGTAGATATGGCGAGTATATGAAATGAAAGAGATTAATCTTACCCCGTGAGGTCTTTCTAACGATTTAGTAGTAACAACGAATAGTAAGAAGTCAGCAGAGGCCATAGTAGGTATTAATAATAATACTTAAGGACTGAATAATGTGTTTAAATTATAAATGTAAATTATAGACTTATATGTAAAGTAGAAAACATAAGACACCTAACTTCGATGGTCACGAAATAAAACCTAGGAGCCTTTAGGACAAATAGTATAGGTTAATGATGAAAGGATTAATTTAGAAATGGAACTTTTAGATTTAATTCCAGAATTTAGTAATTTAAGTCAAGCAATTACAAGAGTAGTTGAAAATAACGGAAGTAGTGGAATTGATAAAATGAGTATTGAGGAAGGAAGACAATACTTTTGTGAACACGAAGAGGAAATCAAGAAATCCATAAGGGAAAGAACTTATAAACCACAACCCGTTAAAAGAGTAGAAATTCCGAAACCGGATGGAGGAATAAGAAACTTGGGAGTACCTTGTGTAATAGATAGAATATTACAACAAGCAATACATCAAGTATTAAGTCCTATATTTGAACAACAATTTAGTGAATATTCATATGGATTTAGACCTAACAGAGATTGTCATATGGCATTATTACCATTCGTTAAAGAATAGTTTTGATATTTGAAATCATACAAAACAAATTGCAAAAACTATTTAAGTACAAATGTAATAATAACATTATAAAAAATAACAAAAACAAAAGCTTAACACTATTATGAACAAAGTTCATATTTGTTAAGCTCTTTTTTTATTCTCATTCTAAATATAAATCCTCAGTTTTCTTATTATTAATAACTAACTACTTATTATTAGAAATAGATTAACCAATATCAAATACTAACTTTCTAAACTTTTCAGTTAAGTAATTATATAGCTAATATTAATTAAGTGCATATTTTTAAAAAAATATATATAGATATCTTTTTTCTCTGTTTTATGATA
>JAZNJG010000072.1:0-2366 GCA_045577945.1 Bacilli bacterium
CTTAATTATCAAATGTTCATAAGATTTGTGATTATTAGGTATTTAGAAGCTAATAATATTTTATCTGATGATAAATTATTTATAATAAGGGAGTCAAATATTAATAATTTAATTGAAATGTTTTGTAAAAAATGTCATGACGGTAAAAAATTGTTCCCGTTTTTGTTTAAGGAATTAAACAATGAGTATATTGAATACATATTTAGTGGGTCTGTGATAGAAGTAATAAATAAGTTTGTTTTTGACTTACCTGATGAGTTTTTCATAAATAACATAGAAATAGTAGGATGGATGCATCAAGCATATGTGGGGGAAAATAGAACGAAATTTCGTCAAGAGAAACAATTTAATAAAAAACATGTGCCAACGCTATCCCAAGTGTTTACACCAAAGTGGATTGTAAAATATATGGTAGATAACTCTTTAGGGAAAATATATCTAGAAAATTTTCAGTCGAATATGAATTTGAAATATTATTTAGGTAAGTTAGGCAATGATTATACATATGTGATAAATAAAATAGAGGATATATCAATAATAGAACCTTGTGTAGGGACAGGACATATTTTAGTTTATATATATGAACTATTATATAAAATGTATCTAGAAAGAGGTTATGAGAAAAAAGAAATTAGTAAATTGATATTTGAGAATAATATTGTTGGTTTGGATATAGATTCAAAAGCAGTACAAATAGCACGCTTTGTTTTAATGCTTAAAGCAAGCGAATTAGATGAGAAATACTTCCAACATATTACATATCCAAGGATATATGAAATTAAAGATAGTAAAGAAGTGTTTTCTCAAAAGGAACTAATTAACCTTTTAGAAGACAATTTATCTAAAAAAGCATTAAATATTATAAAGTATATAAAAGAAAGTTTTAAAAATGGAAAAGTCTTAGGATCGTTAATGAAACTAAATAGACTAGAATATTTAGAAGTACTTAATGAAATAGAAAAGATTGAAAATTATAGAGATATACAAAACAAAAATAACTTAATAGAATTGTTAAAAGTATGTGACTGTTTGACGCGAAAATATGACATAATGATTACAAATCCACCATATTTAGGTGTTGCAACATTAGGAAATGAGGTTAAATCGTATGCTATAAAACATTATCCTAATAGCAGAAATGATATGTTTGCGATGTTTATGGAAACAGATTTTGTAAAAGAAAATGGTTATATGGCAATGATTAATATGCATACGTGGATGTTTATTAGTTCGTATAAAGATTTGCGATTAAAATTTATTAAAGAGAAAACTTTAATAAATATGGTTCATACTGGAGCATACACATTTGAAGGATTGAGTGATACAGCTTTAGCCACAACTTTTGTCTATCAAAATAGAACTAGTGAATTACAAAAGAGTTTATTTATTAGATTGGCAGAAATATATAGTTTTGAAGATAAAAAAAATGAATTCTTTAATAAGAGTAATTATTATTATCTTGATGTTAATAATTTTTTAAAAGTTCCAGGTTATCCATATATTTATTTTGTAAATGAAAAGATAATGAATTTATTTAAATATGGAAGGAAAATAAAAGAAACTTTTCCCTTAAAACAAGGATTAGCAACTGGTGATAATGAAACTTTTGTAAGATACTGGCACGAAGTAGATTATAATGATATTAAATTTGACAGTGAGTCAATTGAAGATGCAATTAATAGTGGTTATAAGTGGTTTCCATATAACAAAGGTGGTAATTTTAGAAAATGGTATGGAATGAATGAATATGTTATATCTTTCGATAAGGATAGTTATAATAAATTATTAAATCAAGGGAATAAGTTACCATCAAGACAATACTATTTTAAAAAAGGGATAACATGGTCTTTATTTGGTTTTGAAAATTTTGGTGTTAGATATAAAGATAAAGGCTTTTTATTCGATGTATCAGGATCATCGATGTTTCCAGATGATAAATATTTATATTATACTTTGGCATTTTTATGTAGTAATGTAGCGTTTAAATTGTTATCATATTTGGCTCCAACTGTTAATTTTCAGGTGGGAAATATTGGTGATTTACCAATAATAATAGATGAAAGTAAAATAGACATTATTGATAAGTATGCTAATAAGTGTATTGAATTGTGTAAGAAGCATTGGGATTATAAAGAAGTATCTTGGGATTATAAGAAAAATATAATATGTGATTTGTATAATCAAGAAAAGGATAAAGATTACAAATTAGAAGATTTGTTTAAACTATCCAAAGAAAAGATTAATAAAGATTATTATTTGCTTAAAGACTATGAAGAAAAAATAAATAGAATTTTTATAAGTATATATGATTTAGAAGGTATTATAGATGATAAAGTTATCGATAGAGATATGACAATTAAACTTTT
>JAZNJG010000073.1:0-3620 GCA_045577945.1 Bacilli bacterium
AATCATATGATTTAGCTATTATTGATGTTAATTTACCTGATATATCAGGTATAAATGTGATAAAAAAATTAAAATCTTATAATCCTGATGCTAAAATTATCCCAATAATAAATGAAAACACTTTATACAATGATAATTATTCTAATTTTTTAACAAAACCTTTTACTGAAAGTACATTATTACAAATAATTAAACATTTTAATTGACATATGTCAATTAAAATGATATAATATATCAGGAAGGTGGTTTATGTCTAGAGAATGTAAAAAGAGAAGAGTTTTAAATGTTCCAAAATGTTGTAAGTATTATCCTTGTGATGTTTTGGATGATACTAAAGATTACGAGGAAGTAATCCTAAACATTGATGAATTTGAGACAATAAGGTGCATGGACGTTGAGAAAATGACACAAGAAGAATGCTCTAATCATATGGGAGTAGCTAGAACAACTGTTCAAGCTATATATGAAAGTGCAAGAAGAAAAGTTGCTGATTTTTTATATAATCAAAAAATTCTTGTAATTAAGGGTGGAGAATATTATATTTGTGACGGGAAAAATGATAAATGTCCTAGACCAAACTGCGAAAGAAGAAAACATAATAATTAGTTTAATTACTAATATATAATATAAATAACAGGAGATTAAAATGAAAAAAATAACAAATGATATTATTTATGTAGGTGTTAATGATCATAATATAGATTTATTTGAAGGACAATATGTTGTTCCTAATGGTATAGCTTATAACTCATATGTTATTAAAGACGAAAAAATAGCAATTATGGATACTGTTGATAAAAACTTTATTCATGAATGGCTTGATAATATTTCTGAAGCTTTAGATGGTAAAAATCCAGATTATTTAGTGATTCAACATATGGAACCTGATCATTCCGCAAATATCCTTAACTTTATGAAAGTTTATCCGAATTGTACATTAGTTGGTAATGCTAAAATCTTTAAAATGATGAACCAATTTTTTGGGAAAGAAATAGAAAAATACTTAGAAAACAAAGTCGTTGTTAATGATATGGGCACTCTATCTCTTGGAAAACATACATTAACATTTGTTTTTGCACCAATGGTGCACTGGCCAGAAGTTATGGTGACATATGATTCATATGACAAAGTATTATTCTCAGCTGATGGTTTTGGTAAGTTTGGAGCTTTAGATGTGGAAGAAGATTGGGTCGATGAAGCTAGAAGATACTATATTGGAATCGTTGGAAAATATGGACAACAAGTTCAAACGTTACTAAAGAAAGCCAAAACATTAGATATTCAAATTATTTGCCCACTTCATGGACCTGTATTAGATTCTAACTTAGGTTATTACTTGAATTTATATGATTTGTGGTCAAGTTATACTCCAGAAACTGAAGGAATTCTTGTAGCCTATACATCTGTTTACGGTAACACTAAAAAAGCAGTAATGGAGTTGGCTGAAAAACTTAAGAACTATGGTGCTCCTAATGTTGTTGTTTATGATTTAGCTCGTGATGATATGTCTAAAGCTATCGGTGATGCTTTCAAATATAGTAAAATTGTTTTAGCAACAACTACATATAATGCCTCAATATTCCCATTTATGAATACCTTTATTGAAGGACTTGTTGAAAGATCATTCCAAAATAGAGTTGTGGGAATTATCGAAAATGGATCTTGGGCTCCAATGGCTGCTAAAATAATCAAAGGAAAACTTGCAGAGTGTAAAAATTTAACAATTTTAAATCCTACTGTGAAGATTATGTCGTCATTAAATGAAGAAAGTGCAAAAGACCTTGAAGCTTTAGCAAAAGAATTAACAAGCGAATATACAGCTTTACAAAATGTAAAAGAATCAAAAAACGATTTAACAGCATTATTCAATATTGGATATGGATTATATGTAGTTACTTCAAATGATGGAAAAAAAGATAATGGTTTAATTGTTAACACAGTATCTCAAGTTACTAATGATCCGTTAAGAGTAATGGTTACTATAAATAAAGAAAATTATTCACATCATGTAATAAAGCAAACTAAAAAAATGAATGTAAATTGTTTATCTGTTGAAGCTCCATTCTCTGTCTTTGAAAGATTTGGATTTGTTAGTGGAAGAAATGTTGATAAATTTGAAAACTGTGAACCATTAAGATCAAACAATGGATTAGTTGTTTTACCAAAAAACATTAATGCATTTTTGTCACTAGAAGTTGTTGATTATGTTGATTTAGGAACTCATGGTATGTTTATTTGTAGCGTAACTGAATCAAAAAATATTAGTAATAAAGAAACTATGACATATACATATTATCAAAATAATGTAAAACCAAAACCTGATACATCTAAAAAAGGATGGGTATGTAAAGTATGTGGCTTTGTATATGAAGGAGAAGAACTTCCAGAAGACTATATTTGTCCATTATGCAAACATGGTGCAGTAGATTTCGAAAAACTATAATTAATTAGTGAGTGAAGTATGGGAAAACAACTTGTAAAGATTGTTAAAGAAATATGCAGCGAAGAAGGATTTGATTTTAAGGCATATTCTGATGATTACATTATGCAAATTACTGTAAATAATAAAAATAGTAATAATAATATATATAATAAAAGTAATATGTTTATATTAGGTAATAAGTTTCCTAATAATAATGCATCAATTGAACAAATATGTAATGATAAATCTGCCTTATCTGATTTATTAGAAAATTATAATATTCCACATGTTAGGCATCATTATTTCTTATCACCACTAGTTTATAGTAATAATTCATCTTATAGCGTATTTGATGAAAGTTTAAAACTATTAAATAAATACAATAAATTAGTGTGTAAAGTAAATAGAGGAACTGGTGGAAAGAATATTTATAAGGTAGAAAGCAAGAGTGAACTTGAAAATGCAATATTAAATATTTTTGCTGTAACTAATTCATTAACAATTTCTCCTTACTATGAAATTGAAGATGAATATCGTGTTTTAGTTTTAAACAAAAAAATTAGATATGCATTTAAAAAAATAAGACCATTTGTGATTGGTGATGGCGTATCGCCATTATATAAATTAATTAATGAACTACCAAATAAAAATATTATTACTCCTAATGAAAACTTAGATATAAATTATGTTCCAAAAGAAAATGAAAAAATTACTATTTCATGGAAACATAATTTAGGTCAAGGAGCTAATCCAGAGTTAGTTAGAGGACAAGAGAATAAAGATTTAGAACAAATCGCTAAAAAATGTGCAAATGAATTAGATATTAATTTTGCTTCAATCGATATTGTTAAAACAAAAGTAGATGGTGAAACTAAATATTTAGTTTTAGAAATTAATAGTGGTGTTATGATTGAAAGTTTTTCTAATTATAACTTAGAAAATTATAACTTAGCAAAAGAATCTGTTCGAGAAGCAATTTTATCTTATTTAAGAGGTTAAACCTAATTTTAGGATTTAACCTTTTTTTTGATTTATGAGATTAAAATAATAAAATACAAAATTTAGTAATAATCAATAGGATTTTATAAAACATTTATATTTTACTTTACTTTTGTCTAAAATAAAGTATAATTATGTTAAAGGGTGGTATTATATGAAATTATTTGTAGAAATTAACATAAGCAGAGAAGTAATTGTA
>JAZNJG010000074.1:0-1595 GCA_045577945.1 Bacilli bacterium
ACTAGCTTTTTGTATGCTATTTAGTAAGTCAAATGGAATATTATTTATAGATATTTTAATTTCCTTAATAAATAACTTAGGGGGATTAGGGTTATGATTAATAATATTAGAAAATATATAACTTTGTTAATTTTATTATTTAGTGTTATTGCTTTTGTTGGGTGTGGAAAGAATCAAAAAGATGAATATATTTATGGAGGATATTCTGAAAAAACTTTATCACTTCCTAACGGTTCTAAATATAACATTGCGGGGTATAGTGGTGGAAGAAAATATACAGGTGTAATAGATGAACAAAAGATAAAAGCTTTCTACCTAAATTATTATGGTGAAGAAACTTTGTTAATCTCAATTGACTGTATTGGTTTAACATCTGAATATGTTAAGTTAATTAGAGAGAAAATAGAACTTGATTTTGCTATAAATGTAATATCAACTCATACTCATGCTGGTGTTGATACAATGGGTTTATGGGGCGAAGCAGGCATTAATGGTAAAGATGAACTATTTATGGATAACTTAGTTGAAAATGCAGTAGAAGCTGGAATTGAGGCTTATTCAAGCAAAAAAAGAGGAATATTAACATATGGATATACTAAAACAAAAGGATTACTTAGAGATTCAAGAGAGCCTTATGTTTTTGATGAAAATATCTATCAAATAAAATTTATTCCTAACGATAAAACCGAATCAACAAGACTTGTCTTTTTTGGAGCCCATGCTGAATCATTAGGTGGTAACAATACTAAAATAAGTGCTGATTTTCCAAGCGTCATCGCCTCAACAATAAAAAAGACAACTAAAGATAATATGATATATTTTCCAGGAGCTATTGGTGGACTAATTGCCACAACTGTATTTGATGAAACAAATCCAGAAAATAACATGAAAATAACTGGAGAAAAACTTGCGTCATATATTTTAAATATAGAAGAAGAAAACATAAGTTTTGGAAAATTAAAACAAGCAAAAGTAGAATTTAAAGTTAAACTAGAAAATACACTATTTCTTTACTTTAAATTTCTAGGTATATTAAAAAATAGTATTTCAAAAAACATTTTCACGGGCAATTATTATGTAAAAACTGAACTATCAATTATTCAAATCGATAAGATTACCTTAGTTTTAATCCCTGGAGAAATATTCCCTGAACTAGTATGGGGAGGGACAATTGATAATCCAGATTTAGATGAAAATATAACTTCTAAAAATCCAAAAAGCTTAATTGAGATAGCCAAAGAATATAATATTGACAATCTAATTATCTTAGGACTGGCTAATGATGAAATCGGATATATTGTTCCGCCATCTGACTTTCTATTAAACGATGAATATCCTTACTTACAAAACAAAGAAGATACAAAAGGAGAAAATCACTATGAAGAAACTATGTCAGTCGGCTTTGAAGTATCAGAGAAAATAGCAAAAGCTTTTAGTAAATGTTTAAGTAAATTAAATAACTAAATTATTATTAATTTTAAGTTTATTTAATGCGAAAAGATAAAATTAAAGATAATCATATTAGATTAAAGGGGAACTCCCCTTTTTTAAATAATAAATTATTTAAAGATTTTATAGTAGAAATATTATAATAC
>JAZNJG010000075.1:0-2340 GCA_045577945.1 Bacilli bacterium
GACAAAAGCTACCCTGGGGATAACAGGCTGATCTCCCCCAAGAGTTCACATCGACGGGGAGGTTTGGCACCTCGATGTCGGCTCGTCGCATCCTGGGGCTGGAACAGGTCCCAAGGGTTGGGCTGTTCGCCCATTAAAGCGGCACGCGAGCTGGGTTCAGAACGTCGCGAGACAGTTCGGTCCCTATCTGTCGTGGGCGTTAGAAATTTGAGAGGAGCTGCTCCTAGTACGAAAGGACCAGAGTGGACGCACCGCTGGCGTACCAGTTAGTCTGCCAGGACTACCGCTGGGTAACTATGTGCGGAAGGGATAAACGCTGAAAGCATCTAAGTGTGAAGCCCACCTCAAGATGAGATTTCTCTATCTAGCTTGCTAGATATTAGACTCCTTAGAGATGATGAGGTTGATAGGTCAGGTGTGTAAGCATGGTGACATGTTGAGCTGACTGATACTAATAAGTCTAACGACTTTTCCTTACGATATTAACTAATAATTAATAATACAATTTTAAATTTTGTTACTGATAATTACTATTCAATTTTGAAAGAGAACTTGGTGGCTATAGCAGAGTGGACACACCTGTTCCCATCTCGAACACAGAAGTTAAGCACTCTTACGCTGATGATAGTTGGTTGAATAACCTGCAAAAGTAGGACGTTGCCGAGTTCCTTTCTATTTAATTAGTTGCCTCCGTAGCTCAGTTGGTTAGAGCACATGACTGTTAATCATGGGGTCATAGGTTCGAGTCCTATTGGGGGCGCCATTAAATCGGCCTTTTGGAGAAGCGGTTTAACTCACATGCCTTTCACGCATGCATTCACGGGTTCAAATCCCGTAAAGGTCACCATTTAAGAAGATTAGGTTTGATACAATATATCAAGCCTTTTTATTTGTTCCATATTTGGAGCAATTTTTTTATTTTGTGTAGAAGTTTTTAATTCTGCACGATTAAAGGAATTTGAATATAGGGTATTTTATGGTAGTTGAAAAAATAGTCGGTTGATTGGATTTGAACCAATAAGAGACAATGTTGAAAAAATATTTAATAAAAAGTATAATATTATTATAAAATTATGGGAACCTTTTTATAACTTTGGCAACTATATAAGTGAAGAGGTAAAAATTATGAATGATATGAACAAAGATGAGTTAAAAGAAAAAGTAGTCGATTATGCCAGTAAAGTATTTCTCTATTGTGTTAAAAGATGTAATAATAGAATGGAAGCTGAAGATTTATCACAAACAATCCTTTTGGAAATAATTCATAATATTGATAAAGGTGCACGTATTGATAATTTTGATTATTACATATGGGGAGTTTGTAAAAATCAATATAATATGTATTTAAGAAAAACTATTAAAGATAAAAAGAAAATTGAATATAAAGAAGATATTGATAGTGAAGATGATTCTAAAACAGCTTTAGATGAAATTCTTGAAGATGAAAAGATAAGAAGAATGAATCGAGCAATCAAACTATTAAGTAAAGACTACGCAGAAATACTTTATGCTTATTATGTAGAAGATAAAACTATAAGGTTCATAGCTGAAGAATTAAATATACCTCTTGGAAGAGTTAAGAAAAGACTGTTTACTATTAGACAAAAGTTAAAGGAGTATTTAGATATGGAAAAACTAAATGGAAAGAAAGCGTACGTTCCTAAAGATTTTTCGGCTTCGTTTGGAATGATGAAAATAGGAACTTATAATCCTCATAATTATGTTAATACTTTAATTAATAAAAACTTATTGTATCATTCATATGATAACCCTTGTACAATAGAAGATTATTCTTTAGAGTTAGGAATTTCAAGACCATATGTGGAAGATATCGTGAATCAATTAGTTGAAGTAACATTATTAAAAAAAGAAGGAAATAAGTATATTACTAATTTTCCTTACATCACAAAAGATATAATAAATTCTAATGCGAAAATATTATTAGATAATTATAAAGAATATACTGATGAACTAATTAAGTTTGCGAAAAATCATATAGATGAATATAGAGAATTAATAACATATGCGAATCTTACTAATAAGGAAGCAATGTGGAGCTTTTGTTTATTTTTAAATTATAGTATACTGAATGATACTAAGCCAATGTTTTCATATCATGATAGACCTGGTGGCGGTAAATGGGATTTTTATATGACTGATTTAAGAGATGCAAATGAATTTTTAGTTGATATGGGAATTAATACATATGAAGATGGTATAGGAAGATTGAATGCTTACACATTTCAAAATGCATCAAATATAGGTAGATTAGCATATAATAAATCCGCGAATGGAACTGAAAATTATGAGTTATTAAATGAATTATTAGGATGGTGCAAT
>JAZNJG010000076.1:0-6597 GCA_045577945.1 Bacilli bacterium
AAACGATTTGTTAACTTGTAATAGTGCTTTTAAATTATTTGAAACTACAAGAAATATTGCAATAATTGACTTATTGGTATCAACTGGTATTAGAATAGGAGAACTAACAGAAATTAAGACTAAAGATATCAATATATCTGAAAAAACATTATTAATACATGGCAAAGGAAAAAAAGAAAGGTTATTATACCTTTCTTGCGATAAAACATGTGAAAACATTAATCGATGGTTAACATTTAGAATGAATAATAATATAAGTTCTAGTTTTTTATTTGTTAATAGATACTTTAATAAAATATCTATCCATAGTATTGAAGATATTTTTAATAAATATAAAAATAATTCAAAAATTAATTCTTCTTCTACTCCCCATTTTTTAAGGCATACATTTGCAACAACCCTATTATCTAATGGGGCAGATTTACGTTCCGTTCAAGAAATATTAGGTCATTCTAATATTTCAACAACTGAAATTTACACAGAAGTAAGCATAAATAGAAAAAAAGAAGTATTATCTAAGTATAATTATAGAAATAATTTGTAATTATATTTATTATATAATAAAAAGTCAACGTTCAAATGTTGACTTTTTATTTACATAAATTTTTATGAGTAACACTACCAACTTTATACGCAAGAATGATCATTTCAATATCTTGCGGGCTATACACTCTATACTTAAAATAATAGTATAAACTATCAATAAAACTATCCAAAAAGGGAATATTATCTGAGTTATAATCAACATCTTCACAAAGAAAAGATAAAACATACGATAAAGCAAATTTTTCATTTATAAAAACAAATTCTTCGGTTGGCGAATCAATAACTTGAATGGGTCTTCTTCTTAACAACCAATATACTTCGTATGCTAATATCTTGTATTCATTTGTCTTCTTAATACCATGAAATGATTTTAATCTAGATATATCTGTAAAATAATCTAAAACAGCATGAATTAGAGCCAACTTATTTAATTTTAAACAATTTTTATAATTATCTTCAGTTGATTCAAAATTATCAATAAACTTTGAGATTTGTTCTACAAAAGCGTTAAACCGTCCATTGACAACTTTTTCTGTAAACTCATTAATAATATCGTTATAATCAGAATAAATACTTTTAATTTTATCCATAATATCTAGTTTCGTTTTCTTTCATACTATTTATTTTTTCAATCATACATGAAGATTTTTTAATAAAAAAAGTATACATTATAGTTCTATCTTTATTATTATGTTCTTTAGCATGATTTATCAACTTATGTTCATTCACAATACGCTTTTTTACTGCAACACTAGGAGTAAGTTCATTTTCTTTTTTTTCAACTCCAATTAATTCATTAATTTTAAAAATTACAACCAAAATAGTAGAAATAAAAATAACTACTAATAATAAATAAATATATACCATATTCATAATCCTTTCAATTTTCTCTTATTAGATAACTAGTCACCTTTTTTAAAAGATAACAACACAAAATTTGTAATAGATAATATAATGACACTACTTCCAAATACTATATTTACATCCATCTGCGAATCTAAGAAAATACTATTAGGATTAGATATTAACAAAATATCATATATAATTGTAAGCGCAAACATTATAATTATATTCATAAAAGACACTAAAACCAATATTTTTTTTAATCCTTTAAAAATTTTTTCATACGAATCATCCCAAAATAATTCTAAAACAGCAGATAAAAATATTGATAAAGCTAAAGATAGGGTAGAATTTTCTGAAATTGTTTTAACTAATGCCCCATCAAAATTATCATATCTTATTACTGTAATCGCATATGATCCCAAAAAAAATATCAAAAATGAAAACAACCATATCAATAAATATTTAAAAAATTTATAAATATCAATTTTATAATTTGTTTTTTCTATTGATTGCTCACTTGTTTTTTTCAAAATGTGCTTCAAAAATTTATTATCCACTGCTACTAATCTCACTTTTTATAGAATATACATGCATTATTTTACCACATTCTTATTAATTTGTCAAATAGTTTGAGCAATCATAAGTCATTATATTTAAATTAAACTATACTTTTCCTATATTATTATATGATTTAAATAATATATTATTTAAGAAAGTTTAAAATAATCATCTCAATTTATAAAAAACAAAACTATTATTAAAATTATATTTTTCTATATCACTTAAACTAAATTATAATGCTCTATAAGCAAAAAGAAGGTGCCTGCGGAACATAATCCAGACCGGGAGCCGAACTATTCATATAAGAGAATTCTCCTATGCTCATCAGCATTAAAGCTTCAGTTATTTTTTTAACTATTGCTTTCATATGAACCACCTCCTTTTAACATTGAATAATTCCTTATTCTTTATAATTATATCATATTTTGTATTTTTTTAAAATATAAATACATAAATTTCATAATAACAGTTTTTCGATAGAAACATTTAATACTTCTAATAATTTTTCTATTTTATTTAAATTAGGTAAACATATATCAGCTTCCCATTTATATATAGTTTGTCTGCTAACTCCTATTAACTCAGCTAATTCTTCTTGACTAATTTTTTTACTTTTTCTAATTGTTTCTAAATTAGAACTAAAATTAATTTTCATACAAATACTTTTTTATATACTCTTCTACAAGTCTTTGAAACTTTTTATCTTCATACTTGAAAAATATATTATATCTTCTTAAATAAAACTGACTAAAAGCAAAAGCGTCAAGTTCAATTGCTTGCAATGAATAATCATTATATTCATTTGAATTTACGTTAATATTAGCCGAAGATTTAGCTTGTGCTAGTTCTTCTTTCCATATTCTAGCAAGTTTATCATTCATTAGATTAACGTAGTATATTTGAAATATGTGCCTCGTTTCATGAGTAATACATTTAGCTGATTCAGTAAAACTATCTTCATATTTAATATTTATTACAATTTTGGGAATAGGTTTTAGTACTAATCTACTATCATCTATTTCTAAATTTTTATATTCTATTTGTATTAAATCAATACCTAAGTAGTCTGCTACTTCTTCTGATAATTTAATTAATTTGTCTTTTATATCTTTCATTATTACATCCTCTATTAACTATTTGATAAATAAAGTATATCATATAAATATTTTATGTTCCATTAAAAAAAGTAAGAAGAATTATTAAAATTCTCCTTACACAATTGAGAAATCCCTATTGAAAATATTCAATTTTTAAAAATAATTATAAATAATGTAAAAAAGATTTATATTATTACTTTCTTAATAACGCAGCTGATTTTTCTAATAATATTAATTCAAACTGCGTCCCGTGTATCCCGGAAGTATTGGAAAATGAAATATATAAATTGTTTTTTGCACGAGAAAATGCAACAAATAATTTTCTTTTATACTCATCATCATATTTATATGGAGGTTGACTAAATACAACAAATACATTTTCTGCCTCTAACCCCTTTGACGAATGTATTGTCATTATCCTATTAGCTGCTTCTCTTTTTATATAATGGTTTATGTGAACATCTTCGCATAATTGTGTAGACAATTCAATTTTTATAGTTTCTGGTAAACTAACATCAAACATACTTAAAATTTTTATTAAATATTCAATAACATTTGACTCAAAATTTATTAATATATTATTTCTAATTTGTTCCTCTAATATAAAATTACTCAAATAAATTCTAAAATCATCAATTCTATATGTTAATTTCGTATTCTTATTATCAAAATTATAATAAAAAAGCAATATTTCTTCAATTAAATCTAAGTATTCATCTTTAAAATCTTTATCTGCAATATCTATTGGTTTGGAATAAATGACATCCACACCTTTTTTTAGCAAATATTGATACCATAATGATGCATTTTGGTTAGTTTCAAACAAAATCATAAAATTACCACTTATAGAACTCAACTCTTCGGAAGTTGGGAGTATATTAAAATTTACTCGTGATTCATCTGAACCAGTGATAACATATTTATCATCCACTATTGAATTTGCAAACTCTAAAATACTTTTATGACATCTTACACTTACATTTATTTTATATTCTGTATATCCTAAATTGCATAAATTATAGAATTGTTCTGGACGTGCCCCTCTAAATTGATATATTGATTGATTTTTATCACCAATTAAAAAGCAATTCAATTGACATTCATCAGCTAAAACCTTGATTAACATGTGTTGAAACTCATTTAAATCTTGAGCCTCATCTATATAAATACTTATAAATTTATTAGATAAATATTCCTTCACTTCTGGTAAATTTCTAATCAAATAAATCGCAACTAAATAGTTTGCGAAAGATATCTCATATACACCATTTAAGAAATCATTCTTCCATTTATTTAAATAATTTTTATAGGCTACTTTATCATAATATTTAGTGCCATACTTCGTTATTTCTGAAGCTAAAGATCTCATCTCAGCCATCCTAATTTTCAGTTTTTTAACGATATTTTTTCCGTTCCAATGTTTAATCAATCTATTTTTATATGGATCAATTATTCCCATTAATACGAAAGAATCTATAGTGCCTATATATGAATTAGAAATGTCACATTTTTGCTCCAATCTTTCTTCAAGTTGTTTAGAAGCTTCTTTAGTAAATGAGCAAGCTATTATACCTTGATTGAATTTAATATTAGATAATTCTTTTGATATTCTTTGAACTATTGTATATGTTTTTCCTGATCCTGGACCTGCAGATACAACAACTTTTTTTTCAGTTGAGTTGATAATTAGCCCTTGTTGATAATCTAATTGTTCTTTTAATCTTTGATCAATATTATTCATTCATAAACCCTACTAATATACTATTTTTATTGTCTTCATTTATAGTAAGTTCAACTTTATTATCAACAATATATTTATGTAAGTTTTTTAATTTCGCTTCCTTCAAATAATTAAGATCTTCAACATTTTCAGCTTGTCCGATAAATTCTAAAAAATCTTTTTCAAATCCATCATGATGACATGATAGTAATACCCCATATTCTTTAAAAAGAGAGGTTATTTCTGTCATTTTTTCTTCTATTAAAGAATTACAAGTCTCATTTTCCTCATATTTAAAAATTTCTTTAGTTAATTCATTAATATTCAATATTTTACAAAGTCTTTCTTTTCCGCTTTCATCCAAACAATTTAGCACTCTAGCAATACCCGCATATCTTCTTTGCTTTGGAAAAATATCATTATCAGTTTTAATTAACACTTTTATTCCTAATTTATTTAATATCTTTTTAGCTGGTGCAAAATCAATACCATATACACTAAAAATACCCATTTTATTTTTTACCAAATAACTATGAAATTTTTCATCTTTAATAGTTAATGCATTGTAAAAATATTTTTCACTATCACCCTCAACTAATAATACTTTATCATAGAAAAACATTTCACTTATTTCTTCATTAAGCATAAACCCAAAGGCTTCATAATCGTTATTATCTATATTTAACGTTTCACAACATGTTCTTTTATGCCCATTTGCATTAGTTATTATGAACTTCAAAATTTGTCCCATTTTTCTATAATCAATAATATATGGAGAATGTGATGTATAAATCATCTGATCCAAATTGAATTTTGAAGTTAAATTAACGTAAAATTTTTGCAATAATGGATACAAATGATTTTCAGGCTCCTCAACAATAAATATTTTACACTTTTCATTTTTATAGGAAATTCTTTGTAATAGCATTGATAATGTTTTGCTTTTACCATCACCTATGTTAATACTATCATCAGTATTTTTAACATAAGGTATAATATCCAGAGATTTATAGATATTAGAGATATCTATATTGCTTTTTATTTTAAATTCAACTTCTTCAAATATTTCACCGAATCCATCTTGAGAATTGATTTCATCTGACAAACCTGTTATATAATCATTACCTTGAATAGAGTCATTTAATTTATTTACACTATCTACAATCAAAGGATCTAGTGCTTCCTTATCATCCGTATTCTTTTGCTGTCTTAACTTAAAAAATGTTTTTTTATCTTTTTCAAAATCATAGTTTGGATTAATATAAATTATATCTATGACTTTGTCCAATGGATTTGAAACATTTGTTGCAAAATCTTTTGAATCAAGTGACCCAATTTTGATATTTTCATTATAATAGTTAGTATCTTCACAAAATACTGCATTATAAAATACACATATATAATCTTCATTATTTATTTTTTCAATGTGATGGCTTAAATGATTTTTATTTTCTAAACTTATATTTTCTAATTTAATCTTCATATTAATAGTAATGTCTTCTTTATTGCAATTAGTTGAATCATTTATTGTTAATGGTATTCTCCTGATACTATAATCCAAAACTTTTCTAATCGCATAACAAAAATTTGATTTTCCAGAATCATTTTTTCCAATTATTAAAAAATCTTCTTTCAAATTTTTTATGTCTATATCTAGCCCTCTAAAATTTTTTATTGTCACTTCTTGAATAAACATTTTATCTCTCCTTTTTTATTACTTGTTTAGTTAATAATTACATGATTACTTTTTTTAAAATTTAAAATTAACTTTTTGTTTCTACATTTTTTGATTAATTGTAATAGAATTATACCATAATTTCATAAAAA
>JAZNJG010000077.1:0-8762 GCA_045577945.1 Bacilli bacterium
TGTATTTACAAATTATAGTATTTTCTAAAAAATAATTAAATAATAATAAAATCTGGTTTGTATTTTCAAACCGGATTTTTATTTAATTTATAGAATAAATAAAGAAAATAAAAATAAAAAAATGTTGACAAAAAGGAATAAATTTAGTATAATATATAAGGATTGTTAAAAAATAGATTTTGATGAATTAGGTTTTATCAAAATTTAAATTTAGGACTTAATGGTACGCCGGGAAGTGTGGTGTAAGTACAGTCCTATAGTTCTAATATTGTAGAAAGGAGGACATTACATGCCTACAATTAATCAGTTAATTAGAAAGTCTCGTGAATCAAAAATTAGAAAGTCTAAATCTCCTCATTTAGCTGTTGGATTCAATAGTTTAAAGAAGGTTTACACTAATGTTGAATCACCACAAAAACGTGGAGTTTGTACAAGGGTTACAACTATGACACCTAAGAAACCTAACTCTGCTATTCGTAAATACTGCCGTGTTCGTTTATCAAATGGTATTGAAGTTACTGCATATATTCCTGGTATCGGCCATAAATTACAAGAGCATAGCGTTGTTTTAATCCGTGGTGGACGTGTTAAAGACTTACCTGGTGTTCGTTACCATGTTATCAGAGGTACATTAGATACTACTGGTGTTGAAAAACGTAAACAAGCTCGTAGTAAATATGGAGCTAAACATGATGCTTAATTGCTTCAAAAAAAAATAAAATAAGTAAATAATTAAATTAATAAAATTTTGAAAGGAGGATATATATGCCACGTAAGGGACATATTCCAAAGAGAAAAGTTTTACCAGATCCAATATATAATTCTCAAGTTGTTACTCGTTTAATTAACAACATTATGTTAGATGGTAAAAAAGGTGTTGCACAACAAATTTTATATGGTGCATTTGAAAGAATCGAAAAACAAACTGGTCGTCCTGCCCAAGATGTTTTCAACGATGCTTTAGCAAATATTACTCCTCAATTAGAGGTTAGAGCTCGCCGTATCGGTGGAGCTAATTATCAAGTTCCAGTTGAAGTTAGACCAGAACGTAAAATGACTTTAAGTTTAAGATGGTTAACTCAATATGCTAGACTTAGAAAAGAAAAAACTATGGAAGAAAGACTAGCTAATGAAATTATAGATGCTTCAAACGGCCTAGGCGGATCTGTTAAGAAACGTGATGACACTCATCGTATGGCTGAATCTAATAAGGCATTTGCACATTATCAATGGTAGAAGGAAGGTAAGTTATGCCTCGTGATATATCGTTAGAAAACACTAGAAACATCGGTATTATGGCTCATATTGATGCTGGTAAGACAACGGTGTCAGAAAGATTCCTTTATCATACTGGAAAAATACATAAAATCGGTGAAACCCATGATGGCGCTGCCCAAATGGACTGGATGGATCAAGAAATAGAACGTGGTATTACTATAACTTCTGCCGCAACAACAACATTCTGGAAAGGACATAGGATTAATCTTATAGATACTCCAGGGCATGTTGATTTTACTGTTGAGGTTAGTAGATCACTAAGAGTTCTTGATGGTGCTGTAACAGTTCTTGATGCTCAAGCAGGTGTTGAACCTCAAACAGAAACTGTTTGGAGACAAGCAACTGAATATAAAGTTCCTCGTCTTGTTTTAGTTAACAAGATGGACAAAACTGGAGCTAATTTCTTTAATGCTGTAAAAAGTATTCATGAGAGATTAGGAGCAAACGCTCATCCTATTTCATTACCAATCGGATCTGAAAATTTATTCACAGGAGTTGTAGATTTAGTTGAAATGAAGGCTTATCATTTTGATGGTAAACCTGAAGAAAACTATGTAGAAGTTCCAATTCCTGAAAGTATGCAAATGGATGCAGAAGTATATCGTGAAGAATTGATTTCTGCTGTTGCCGATTTTGATGACGAAGTTATGAGCTTGTATTTAGATGAACAACCAATCCCTACAGATTTATTAAAATCTGCTATTAGAAAAGCAACTTTAACAGTTGACTTTTTCCCAGTAGTTTGTGGATCTGCCTTCAAACATAAAGGTATTAAATTACTAATTGATGCCGTATGTGATTATTTACCATCCCCTGTTGATGTACCAATGATTCAAGGTACTGATAAGAAGGGAAATGATATTGAGATAGTTTCTTCGGATGACTCATCATTCTCTGCTTTAGCATTTAAAGTTATGACTGATCCATATGTTGGTAAGTTAACATTCTTTAGAGTTTATTCAGGTACATTACAATCTGGTTCTTATATTTATAATTCTTCTAAAGATGCTAAAGAAAGAATTGGTCGTATATTATTAATGCATGCTAATGATCGTAAAGAAATTAGAGAAGTATTTGCGGGGGATATTGCAGCAGCTGTTGGTTTAAAAAATACTACAACTGGTGATACATTATGTGATGAAAAGAAACCTATTATTCTTGAATCAATGACATTCCCTGAACCTGTTATTAGTGTTGCTATTGAACCTAAGACAAAAGATGATCATGATAAAATGACAAATGCATTACAAAAATTATCAGAAGAAGATCCTACTTTTAGATCTTATGTTGATAAAGAAACTGGCCAAATTATCATTGCTGGTATGGGTGAATTACACTTAGATATTATTGTTGATAGAATGAAACGTGAGTATCGCGTTGAATGTACTGTTGGTGCTCCTCAAGTTTCTTATCGTGAAACAATCAAACAAACTGCTGAAGTTCAAGGTAAGTTTGTACGTCAATCTGGTGGACATGGTCAATATGGTGATGTTAAAGTTAGATTTGAACCTAACCCAGGAAAAGGTTATGAGTTCGTGGATGCAGTTGTTGGAGGCGTTGTTCCAAAAGAATATATTGGATCAGTTAACAAAGGTATTGAGGCAGCTCTTGCTAATGGTAACTTAGCTGGTTATCCAACACTTGATGTTAAAGCTACTTTATTTGATGGATCTTATCATGAAGTTGACTCAAGTGCAATCGCATTCGAAGTAGCAGGTAGTTTAGCATTTAAAAACTCTGCAACATTATGTAAACCTATTTTGCTAGAGCCTATTATGGCAGTTGTTGTTGAAGTTCCAGATGAATATCTAGGAAACGTTATTGGTGACTTAATTGCAAAACGAGGAAGAATTGATTCCCAAGAAGTTCAAGCTCGTTTCCATAGAATTAATGCATCTGTACCACTAGCAAGTATGTTTGGATATGCGAATTCATTAAGAAGTAATACACAAGGTCGTGGTAACTTTACAATGCAATTCTCAAGATATGAAGAATGTCCAAAGAGTATTACAGAAGAAGTTATTAAAAGACGCGGTATGAAATAATAGTAATTTAAGATTACTACATAATATTTAATAAAAATAAAATTTAGTATTAATTAATTTTATAAATAATTAATTTTACTTGCAAAATCGTTAAAAATATATTAAAATATAATTACAACTATTTAGGAGGAATTTTAAAATGGCAAAAGCTAAATTTGAACGTACTAAAATGCACGTTAATATTGGAACTATTGGTCACGTTGACCATGGTAAAACTACTTTAACATCTGCTATTACTAAAGTTTTAGCATCACAAAGTGATAAGAACAAAGCTATGGCTTACTCTCAAATCGACGGTGCTCCAGAAGTAAAAGCTCGTGGTATAACGATTAACACTTGTCACGTAGAATATGAAACTGAAAAACGTCACTATGCACACGTTGACTGTCCAGGACATGCCGATTATGTTAAGAACATGATCACTGGTGCTGCTCAAATGGACGGAGCTATCTTAGTAGTTGCTGCAACTGATGGTCCTATGGCTCAAACTCGTGAACATATCTTATTAAGCCGTCAAGTGGGCGTTCCAAAATTAATCGTATTCATGAACAAATGTGATATGGTTGATGATGAAGAATTATTAGACTTAGTTGAAATGGAAATTCGTGATTTATTAAATGAATATGGATTCCCTGGAGATGAATGTCCAGTTATCAGAGGTTCTGCATTTGAAGCTATGAACGGAAATCCAGATGCTGAAGCTAAAATTCTTGAATTAATGGAAAGTGTTGATGAATATATTCCAGATCCAGTACGTGAAACTGACAAACCATTCTTAATGCCTGTTGAAGACGTATTCTCAATCACAGGACGTGGAACTGTTGCAACTGGTAGAGTTGAACGTGGTGTAGTTAAAGTTGGTGACAACGTTGAAATCGTTGGTATCAAACCTACTGCAAAAACTGTTGTTACAGGTGTTGAAATGTTCCGTAAATTATTAGACCAAGCAGAAGCTGGTGACAACATTGGTACATTACTTCGTGGTGTTAACCGTGAAAGTATCCAACGTGGACAAGTTCTTGCTAAACCTGGTTCAGTTACTCCTCATACTGAATTTGAAGCTCAAGTTTACGTATTAACTAAAGAAGAAGGTGGACGTCATACTCCATTCTTCACAAACTATCGTCCTCAATTCTATTTCAGAACTACAGACGTAACTGGTGTTATCGAACTTAAAGAAGGTATCGAAATGATCATGCCTGGCGACAACGCTGAATTAATCGTTAAATTAATTCACCCAATCGCAATCGAATTAGGAACTAAGTTCTCTATTCGTGAAGGTGGACGTACAGTAGGTGCTGGTAACGTTACTAAAATTATCAAATAATTTAAGTTTTAGATAATTAAACCTATATGAATAATTAGTACTATCACATTTGTGATAGTACTTTTTTTATTATCAATGACAATAATAGGTTACTTGTGTTTATAAATCAATTGAAAAATAAAGGTAAATAATGTATAATAATAATATAAATAAAAAGGTTGTGTTATTATGATTATTGATACTCATATGCATTTATATGATGATAAATTTGATGGGATTAGAGAAGAGGTTATAGAAAATGCTTCTAAAAATGGAGTTGTTAAAATGGTAGCAATTGGTTGCGATTATCAAACTTCTTTAAAGTGCTTAGAACTAGCACATAAATATCCTTTTATATATTGTGCAATAGGTTTGCATCCAAGTGAAGTTCACAAAGAAAATGATTTGGATTTGTCATGGATTTATAAACTAGCTGAAGATAAAAAGGTTGTAGCAATTGGGGAGATTGGTTTAGATTATTATTGGGATAAAACGTATGTGGCTTTGCAAAAAGAAATGTTTATAAAGCAAATTAAAATTGCAAAAGAATTACAATTACCTATTGTAGTGCATTCAAGAGATAGTATTAATGATTGTTATAATATTATGAAAGAGCATCAAATAGAAGGAGTAATGCATTGCTTTTCTTCAAGTTTAGAAATGGCAAAAGAGTTTACAAAATTAGGTTATTACATAGGTATTGGTGGCGTAGTTACTTTCAAAAATAGTAAAGAAATAAAAAGAGTTGTTAAAGAAATTGACTTAAAATATCTTGTAACAGAAACTGATGCACCATATCTAGCCCCTACACCACATCGAGGGAAAATAAATAAGCCAGAATATCTAAATTTAGTTATTGATGAAATATCTTTATTAAAAAATGATAATAATATAAGTAGAGAAGATTTAGAAAATATATTATATAATAATGCAATTAAATTATTTAAAATTTAATAATTATATTTGATTATTTATAATAAGATTTATTAAGAAGTTAGAGGAAATAGAGTGTGATAAATATGAACAATAATATAATATTCAAAATAAAAAGTATTTCTATCGTTATTTTATTACTTATTGTAATTTCGATGATAGGATGTGGAAGTACAAACAATGAAATATATAATACATCATATGATGTGGATATATCAATAGATGAAATTTCTGATATGTTAGTACCCGCCACAAAGAAAGCTACTGAAGCAGTTATTGGGGTTAATGCTTATGGGAGAACATCATTTTTAGGTTCTTGGCAATTACAATCAACTGGTAGTGGTGTTGTTTATAAAGGGTACGCTGTTATGAATGATGATAGTATAGAGGAAGATATAACTAAGACAAAAGATAGTGAAAAGGTAAAAGAATACGTATATTATGCTTTAACTAATGAACATGTAATAAAAACTGGTAGAAGAGATACGCTAATAAAAGCATTTATATCCGATATAAATTTATTAGTAGATGCTAGTGTTTTAGGGTATAATATAAATGAAGATTTAGCTGTCATCGCTTTTAAAACTAGTATTTACATAACTCCAATACAATTTGGGGATAGTGATAAATTATCGCAAGGTGAATTTGTAATTTCAATTGGTAATCCCGAAGGATATGACTATTCATTAACCACTACGTTAGGAATAGTCTCTCATCCAAAAAGATATATGGAAGTTGAAAGAGACTTAAACGAAGATGGGTTTGATGAAAGTAAAGTTGTATGTGAATTGATTCAACATGATGCTTCTATTAACTCTGGAAACAGTGGTGGAGCCTTAATTAATGTTAAAGGTGAATTAATAGGCATTAATGTATTAAAATTAATGGATGAAGAAAAAACAATTGAAGGAATGGGTTTTGCAATTCCAATAAATGTTGTGAAAAAATGCTTAGATTCCTTAGAAGGGAATTCTAAATATTATCCTTTGAATATCAGTGGTATATTTTATTCAATTAATGAACTGAAGAATAATGAAATATATGAAAATATTCCAGTAGTAAAAAATGATATAAAAAATTTAAATTATGGTGTTTATGTCTATAAAATAAAAGATAATAATATTTTAGATTTAATTGAAAATGATGTAATTGTAGAAATGAATGGTGAGAAAATCACTAATTCAAAAATATTTGTTTCTAAAGTAAGATACTTAGAAAGAGGATCTACAATAGAACTTAAATTAATTCGTTATAATAAAGAGTTTGTACTTAAAAAGATTATTAATTAAGGTATAATAATTTAGAAAAAAAATTAGATAAAATTAGATTTAGATAAAAATTAGATTTAGATAAAGATTAGATTTAGATAAAAATTAGATATAGAAAAGGAAGTGATTATTTATATGAATATGAGAAATAATAAAATCACAAGAAACTTAATAATGATTGTTTTTTCTTTAGTAGTTGTAGTGGTTATGATATCATGTTCGCTTGGTCCATCAATACTTGATGGATTAAAAACTACTAAAATTGATTTGAGTGGAAAATCGATGATTGAAGTTGGAGAAATCCTAACAGTAACTGCAAAAATATCTCCTGAAACTGATGAAGAATATTCATTTGTATGGAGTACATCAAATAGTAATGTACTAAGTGTTGACCAAAATGGAGTTGTGACTGGAGTAAACGAAGGAACCGCATCAATAATTTGTAAAACAGAAGAAAATGAAAATATCGCGGGGAGATTATATATTAAAGTAAAGAAACAAGAGATCGTTTACACAGATGATGCTCCTGAAACAATTACATTAAAAGGTGATAGTCAAGCTTATGTTGGAACTGTAGGTTATTACAGATTCACAACAACTCCTTTAAATGCTTCTCAAGATATTTCTTTTGTTTCATCTAATGAAGAGATTGCAACAGTCGATAATTTTGGTGTAGTGAAGTTTAAAACTGCTGGAAATGTTATTATTACTGCTGTTTCAGAAAAGGATAATAATATTACTGGCTCAATAAATGTTAATGTTTTAGTTAATAATAGATCTGAATCTTTAGAAACTGCCACAATTGAAGTTATCAAAAATACAAAAGATTCTATTTTAGGAGTTGCCACATATGAATATAATGATAATGGTGTGCTAGTAAAAGTAGGAATCGGTAGCGGATTTGTATATAATGTATATGGCATTGATGATGAAGGAAACACTATAGATGTTGTAGATGAAGAAACAGAAAATATTAGTAAATATATATATTACTTAATTACTAATAGACATGTAATAGAAGGATCTGATCAATTAAAAGTATATTTACATACAATTGATGAAGAAATAAATGCCACACTAATTCATTTTGATGAAAAAGTTGATTTGGCATTAGTAAAATTTGAATATGAAGAATATATTAAACCATTAAAATTTTCTAACAGTGATAATTTAGTTCATGGTGAAACAGTAATAGCAATGGGAAATCCTGAATCATTCGATTTCTCTTCATCAGCTACAAGAGGAATTATTTCATATCCAGAAAGATTTATCAATGATGATACTGATGGGGACGGAGTAAACGATTGGGATGCTGTATATATTCAACATGATGCTTCAATTAATCCTGGTAATAGTGGTGGCCCATTATTGAATATGTATGGTGACGTAGTTGGTATTAACACCTTAAAATTTGCTTCCGCAAATATTGATAATATGGGGTTCTCTATTCCTTCAAATACGATTGTGGAATTATTACCATATCTAGAAAAGGGTAAAGTGCCAGAAAGAGCTAAGATTGGAGTTACAATTGTGGCAATTAGAGATTTGTTGTCGACAGATTTCTCTCAAGACTCTTATCAATACGAAATCCCAGAAGACGTGAAATATGGATTATATGTTACAGGAATTACTTCTGGTTCTGTATGTGATGGAATACTTATGCAAGATGACATTATGCTCGAGTTTAATGGAACTGTTTTGAAGTCATCTCTTAGCCTTAGAGCAGAATTAAATAGAATTATTGTTGGGGCAAATACAGAAATTTTAGTAAAAGTATTAAGAGATGGAAAAATTGTAGAAGTAGTTTTAGTATTTTAACAAGTTATATTGATTTAGATAGAAGTAAATTGTGACAATTTACTTCTTTTTTGTTTTACATATACATTTTTTAAAACATTTTATTTATATTATAGTTATAATATGCTATAATAT
>JAZNJG010000078.1:0-4291 GCA_045577945.1 Bacilli bacterium
CTTATTACTCATCTAGGTATAAGTGAGTTTTTAGATCAGATTTTTTATACACCATTAAGTATCTATAATGAAAGTAGAATGAATTGGTTTGGCGCTATATGTATTTATATATTGATTTTTCCATTTTCATTTATACTAGCCATTGGTGGATTTTTAAGATGGTTGTTTACAGTAGGGAGGAAAGATTAAATATGGCGTGGTGGGAAGCTTTAATAGCTATTTATTTCGTAACTCATTTTTTAGGGATTCCCGTTATAGGATGGGTTCAAGAGGAATTTGGAGTATCCTTTCTTTCACCTCGTACTCTTTATAAATACTGTAAAGTAAATTTATTTGGTGCTGGATTTTTATGGTTATTGCATTTAATATTTACACCTATTTATGCACTTATAGGCTTATTTATTTGGTTATGTACTGCTGGGAGGAAGGATTAAATTATATATTATAGAATTATAAAATATGGTAAAATTTGGGGTATTATCGAACCGACTAGACAACTTTTATTAACAGATAAAGAGAATAATGCTATATTAAAATTTGAAAGTAAAGAACAAGCTTTAAGCCATTGTAAAGAAAATAATTTAGAGGTTAGCGAAGAATATGCATGACAAATTATCATTCAATGAAATGAGGCCTGAAATAGAAGAACTTACAAGAAAAGAATTAAATTGTTACGAATGTATGTATTTCAGAGAATGTGAATTTCCTTGTAAAGGGGGTCCAAGATTATGAGTGTAGCTTTATATCCAGGAAGTTTTGATCCATTCACAAATGGACATTTAAATATTCTAAAACATGCTGCAAAGATTTTTGACAAAGTATACTTGATGGTATTACTGAATCCAAATAAAAAGAGATTCACTGCCACAATAGATATGGAAAACCTTATCAAAGATATAGTCAATAATGATGAAAGCCTCTCCAATGTAGAAGTTGTTAGCCCCACTTGTGGTTTAACTTGCAAAGAAGCTCACAGATTAGGTTGTGATTATTTAGTACGTGGTATAAGAAATAATGGTCTCGATTACTCATATGAAGAAAACTTAGCGGAATTTAATCAGGAAGTTGGAAATATCAATACTATTTTTATCAGGGCAGACTTAAATAAATCTATTAGTTCTACTATGATAAAGATATTATTAATGAATGGGGAGTCTATTTCTTCTTATGTACCTAAACAAGTCGATGATTATTTGAGAGGGCATGGATTGTGATTATTGGTATAACTGGCAAATCAGGTTCAGGTAAATCAACATATGCTGAAAAACTAGCAAAGAGTACAAATTATTTTGTATTACATATTGATGAAATTGGTCATAAAGTTTTAGAATATGATGATATTAAAAGCAAATTAATTGAAATGTTTGGGGCAGATAGTGTACTAAATGGTACTGTAAATAAAAAATACATAGGTGATTTGATTTTTACACATAGACACCTTTATAATAAATTGACCGAATTAGTATGGAAGAGCATGAAACAAGAAATTGATAAAGTGATTGCATCTCATAATGATGTGATTCTTGATTGGTTGCTATTACCACATACGCATTATTGGAAATTATGTGATAAGAAAATACTCATTACTTTGGATAATGAAAATGAAAGAATATCTAGACTGATGAAAAGAGATAATATTTCAATTGATTATTTAAGTAAAAGAGACAGTGCTGGGATTGATTACAGTGATATTGAATTTGATGAGATTATTAAGAATTAAAAAGGAATAATTAACATTTATGAATCATGTGGATGGAATTAAAGTGTTGCATACAGTAGAAAAATATGTAGGGACAGGTGAATTTAATTGGCTAGCTTGCATTATAGCATTTTTTATAATACTAGCTATACTTACAATGGTTCCAAGGTTAGTAATATATGGTCAAACAGCTTTTAAATGGCAGGGTGCTAGAACTGAACTTGGTATAGGAAGTATGGTGTTATTTGCAAGCATTGCTTTTGGAGTGTTTTGTGGGTTTATATTTCAAATATACATACCTAGAACTGAATATAAAATTTGTATCATAGATGAAGAAAAGGTAAATATGATAGATTTTAATAATACTTATGAAGTTTTAAATAAAGAAGGTGAAATCTACACTGTAATATTTAAAGATAGTAAGTGAAGTAAAAGGAATTAAATTTATTATGATAGATAAATGCGATAATTGTACAATTAGATATGTATGTGAAGATCAGCACGAGTTTAATTGCATAAATAATAATTATAAATACTATAATCCAGAATCAAAAAATACTGATAGTGGGTTTCCTAAATTTGATAGCAGCGATGAAACTAAAGAAAACACTGTTGATGTAAAATATGTTATTAATATCGTTGAAGATAATAAAAATAAAATGCTTGAATGTATAGACACTTTGTGGGTAGATAACATTGAACTAAACAAAACAGGAGTAAAAAGACTCATAAATAGTTTATGTAAAAATATCATTAAAGATATTGAAAAGTAATTCAATAGTAAAGTTGAGGGATAATATAGAATGACAGATAAAGAATTATTGCAATTATTTGAAAAGCCTAAAGATGAAAAAGAATTCATTAAATTTAACTTCGGTGATGGTAAAAAACATATTATGGAAAAAGTTACCCAAACACCTCAATTTAAAAAATTCTTTCCTAAAATGATAAAACATGATGATGAACATTGGGCTTATTTTGGTAAAAATGATGTTGAGAAAACTCTCGGTAGTCATATGAGCTGGTTAGGTTACTTATCAGATAATAAAAATCCTCTCCCTTGTAAAAATGCTAATGGCGAAAATAATTTTGACATGTTTGCTCAGCCTTTTACATTTAACGGAGAAAGATATTGGGTTGTTTCTATGTATGGCCAAGGATCTATCACTTGGATTTATGATGATAAAGAATTTTTTCAAAACTATATGGTTGAACTTCCTGACATAAGCGCTGAAACTGGTAAGTTAGATTTAAACCCAAAAGAAGTCTATGGAACTTTACCATTAAAAAATCATGAAGATACTCTTGTATTAAATTGGGGAGATAGTTCTTGTGTATTGATTATGGATAATTTCAATATAGTAGATTTGAGAAAAATACCATTTGATAAGTTAACTTGCATTGAATTGAATGGTTTTAGATTCATTAAAGACGAGGAGAATAATATTTAACATGATTAAATTTTTAAATTGGCTAGAAAGTTTTATTTATAGTGTTTGGTTATGGGGAGTTGGCGGTGATATTACTCTAATTTCTTATCAATATTATAAATTTGGAGAAACAGACTTATTTTTCTCTATCTGGGCTTTAGCAGTTATTGCTTTAATGCTGTTTTGGATGCTTATAAGAGGTGTCAATAAGCATTTATATTTAAGAATGATTAGAGAATTAGAAGAAAATAAGCCATATGCGATAATTACAGAGACAAATACTTTTGTTGAAGAAATTAAAACGTCGCATGATGATAATAGGGTAAATATAGATAATGACTGAATTTTTAACAATATTGTTAGTTATATGTGTCGCTACAATACTTCTCGTACCTGTAATATCTATAATAATTGATATGTGTAAAAATAAAGATATAAATTACGATTTGGATGATTCAGCTATTGACATAAAATTGAATGAACCAGAAGATCCTCAAGATAAAGAACTAACAAATATAATTGAAAGGGCTTATAATGAAAATAAAGAAGTAAGTGATAAAAAAAGAAAATCAGGACAAAAGTATGCTTGCACATATCCGTATGGTTATCAATGCGCATTCAGCTGCAAAGAAAATGGTGAATGCAAAGCACCTGAACTTATTTGCGATTATATGAAAGAAAAATCCAGTACTTGGAAAAATAAGGTTGAATTTTAAATGCTAAAATCAGATTTTGAGTTAATGATAAAAAAAGATATTTCAGATAAAACATTTGATTTATATTTATACTTGTATAATTCTTTTTTAGAACATTTGGATTTAGATGATACTAAAAAATCTCTTGAGTCATTTATAAAAATATTGAATATAAAAAATATACCTCAAGATAATGAATTAAAGCAAAGAAGAATAGATGCTAGAAAACAATTACCTAAATTAGAAAAGACCTTAAAAGAGTTAAATAGAAAGAAATCTGATGTAGAGCAAACAGTTGAATGGCTTAATAAGCAAGGGTCTACGTTAACTGATTCATATAGATATGAAAAACTGAAAATAACAAAAGAAATTAAAAAGATAACTAGTGAAATTAGGAAAATTAAAAATTCAATTATATAAATAGGAGATCAACTGAATTTAGTTGATCTTTTTTTCATATTATTATA
>JAZNJG010000079.1:0-9312 GCA_045577945.1 Bacilli bacterium
TTATTTTATCTTTTGATAATAAGTTAATCGTTGCAATAGAGAAGAAAGATTATGCACGAAAATAATGGCTTATTTTGGCAAAATATAATATTTCAAAAGATATTTATGTGGTGTAAATCTTTATTGAATAAAATTATAAAAACTGAACAAATTATTGGTTTATTAAATATTGCATATAAAATTAAATTATAGTATAATATTAACAAGATAGGTGATTAAAATGAGTGAAAAAAATAAAAAATTAAAAAAAGAAAAAGCATTAGAAAATAACAAAAAAGATACTGTTATTGAAAAGGAAGAACTTAGCAAAGGCGAAAAAATTTTCCACTATGTAACAATCCTTATAGGACTTATTGTGATAATGATTATCTTTGCCTCTATAATATTTGGTGGTGGAGACAAATCAATAATTGCAAATAGATTTGATTCTTTGTCAAAAGATCATGTATTTCTAAATATTGATTATGATGAACTACAAGAAAAAATTAATAATAAGGAGACATTTCAAGTATTATTAATAAATAATCAACAAGAAGATGCAGGTTATTACATATATTGTGTCGATTATATGATGAAAAGTGTTAACGAAGAATTAGAAACAAACGAAGAAATATTTATCTTAAATCCAAAGTCTTTATCAAATGACGAAGATGATTTATTTATCGATATTGATAAAGATATTTTGAAATCTCCAAATATTATTAATTTTTATCATGGAGAGGATGTTCTACCAGACCATAGTATTGATGGAAATTCATCAACAAGATATAGTTTAGATGATTATAGTAATAATTATTTCTCACTATTAGCTAAATATTTCAATGATTGTTACGGTTTAGATACAGAATAAATATTATATACTAATATAAATTAAATAATTATATATACTTAAATAGGAGATATTGTAGGTGAAAAAAATGAGATGTATATTCATATATAATCCTATAAGTGGTAGAGGAAAGATACTGAGACACTTGGAACTGATAGAAGGTACCTTAAGTAAGATATATGATGAAGTTGTAATGTATGAATCAAAATCAGCAGAAGATATTAAGAAAAAAGCATTTGACAGTTGCTATGATTATGATGCAATAATCTTTAGTGGTGGTGATGGGACATTTAATGATATTATATCTGGTGTTAGTGCTAGTAAAGTAAGACCTCCATTAGGTTTTATTCCAACAGGCACCGCAAATGATAATGCTCGAAATTTGAATATTCCAAGAAGCATTAAAGGAGCATTAAAAGTTATTGAAAATCAAAACATGATGAAACATGATGTTGGTAAAGTAAACGATACTTATTTTGTTTATGCTTTAGCAGCTGGTGCATGTACAGCCACAAGCTATACTACTAAACAAAGTGCTAAAAAAGTGATAGGTAGAATTGCATATGTATTAAATGGAATGGAAGAATTTTTTGCTCCAACCCTTAATATAGTAAAGATAACAGATTTAGAAACTAATAATTCAATTACTTCTGAAGTTCCCTTAATACTTATTTTAAATACAAAATCTGTTGGGGGAATGAGATTCAATAGATTTGGACATTTAAACGATGGAGAATTTGATATAGTTCTTGTAAAAAATGGAACAGGATATGGCAGATTTAATATTATTGGATTTTTTATTCACGGGTTATTAGGTTTTAGACGAAACAAAGTATATACCGATTCACTAACAAGTAGAAAATTTAAAGTCGAGATATCTGAAGATGTTTACTGGTGTGTTGATGGTGAAAAAGGCCCTAAGGGGACTATAATTGTTGAGAACTTACATGAACATATTAAAATTTTTGCACAAGAAAAGATAGTTAAGAAACAAAACAAAAAATACCGAAAATAAGTATAAATATAAAGACAAGTATAAATATATAGAATGGAGAACAATATGGCAAACGATAAAAAATCGCAAGCGTTAGAACTTTGGAAATATGAAATGCAGGATAAAGAATATGCTTATGACTTTTCCGGAAGAAAAGTAAAGAAATCTAGTTATGAAATGAGTAACTCTGTTGGATGGGTTGTAGCTTATATGAAACCATTAGAGCTAGGCGGTAAAGACTATGATGGTAATACGATTATAATGCACCACACAACAAGAGATGAAAAAGGTTTGAATTATCCAGAGTTTGAAATAATGAACAAACAATATCGAGTTGTTTATGATGAAAAAGAAGACTTCTATTATATCGAAAAAATATCTGCTGAAGATGGTGGATTTATTTAAAAAAAATAGAGTTATTAAATAACTCTATTTTTGATAAATTGATATATATGTGAAAGGGAGAGGAGAAGTATGATAGAAGAATAAGGGAATTCTTCTAATAAACATTTTCAAATGTTTACATTATTATTATGCCTCAAAAAAAATATATTATACAAAAAAATTAAAAAAATTTTAATTAATAATATATAAATATATAAGATTAGGAGAAAACAATGAGAATAATATCAGGAAAACATAAAAGCAGAATATTAACAACACTAGAAGGACTAGACACAAGACCAATGACAGATCGCATGAAGGAATCTGTATTTAATACTATAGGCCCTTATTTTGATGGTGATGTGATTTTAGATTTGTTTGGAGGTAGTGGAGCTCTATCATTAGAAAGTATATCTAGAGGCGCAAGTTTCGCATATATTGTTGAAAAAAGTTATCAGGCAGTTAAAATAATTAATACAAATATCAAAAACTTAAAAGAAGAACAAAGCACAAAAGTATTCAATACGGATTATAAAGTTGCCTTAAACAAGTTTATAAATGAAAATATTAAGTTTGATATAATATTCTTAGATCCACCTTATAAATTAAATCTATGTGGAGAGATAATAGATAAAATAATAGAAAACGATATGCTAAAAGATAAAGGGATAATATGTGCTCAATATGTTAGAGGTAATTTTGTACCAAATGAGAATGAATATTATGAAGTGATAAAAAATTATACTTTAGCTTCTAGCGAATTATGTATAATGCAAAAGAAAACAAGATAAATTATTAAATAAAAATAGTATTAAATAATAAATAAATTATAAAAGTAATAAACATAGATAATAATCTATAATTAAAATATAATTTATAATTGAAATTTTTTGATAAAGTAATTAGTTGTAAATGAATACAAAATCCATTGAATGACAAAAGTAATGGTAGTAAATATAATTGCATTTTATTAGTAATTATTGTAATGCACCCATTAGATACTTCCATAAAGACAAGCAAATTGGAAGGCAAAATATCATTAAGAGAGTAAATTAAAATATTTGATGAAACCATATAGAGTGCTATGACTAAAATAATATTTGGGAAAATATTTATTTGTTCAAAAAAATTTACCTTTATATTTGTAAAATTATTTGAAATATTTTCTTTATAATTAGATTTTGTTCTAGTTAGAATAAAACATAAAATAATATTTGATAAAATATGTGACAAATAAACATATATAATAATTTTGAAATCCGTTAAAGAAAAAATGAATAAGGGAGATATATTACCAGAGCACTTAATTAAAATTAAATAATCCTCTTTGGTAATTAATCTTTTTTGATAATAGTTATCTATTAAAGTAATTATACTAGGAACTCCATTTACAAAACTCATCAAAAATAAAATCAATCCATTTTGTGTATTAAATTTAAATAATAACCTTAAAGGTTTTGATAAGAAAGATATAATCCTTATTGAGTTTGTTGATAGAATGAGAGATGATATAAAATAGATAGTGAATACTGGAGGAAAGACTTTATAAAGCCATACTTCGAGGGTTTTAATAATTAATTCATATAATTGCTTTTTGAAATGGATAGATAAGTAAAATAGATAAGTAGCAAATAATAATATGATTATAGGATAGAGGTATCTATACACAATAGACTTAGACTTTAACATAGTATCACCATAATAATTATATTATTCAGATATATAAAAAATAAATTTTTTTGAAATGCTTGAGGTGATAACATGAGCAATAATAATATTAAAAAAAATAAATCAAATGAAATAGAATCTTTAAATAATGTTAAAAAAGAAAACTCAGAGATTTTTATAGAAAAATATAAGGAATTGGAAAGAATAACTCAGGAAAGATATAATTTAAAAGAAGGAATTAGTTCAGTTTACTTTTTAGAAACTAACAAAGATTATTTAGATATAAAAGATAAAATAGGATATTGTAGAGAGGTGAGAAACTTTTTGCAACATGAAAATAAAGTTTCTAAAGAATTTGCCATAATTCCTAGTGATGAAATGATTAACTTAATTGAAGAGGTTATCGAAAGAGTAAAGAATCCAGTTAGAGCGTATGATATATGTGTTAAAGTAATTGATGTATATTACAAAGGGTTGAATGATAATGTTTATTTGTCAATGATGGCAATGGATCATAGAAAATATACCCATATCCCAATTATGAATAAAGGGGTTGTAATCGGAATGTTTTCTAAATCAACTATCTTTAACCTGTTAATAGATAACAAAACGATAAGTATCGATAAAACCATTACTTTTAAAGATATAGAGGAAAAAATATCTTTAGAGAATAAAGACAATTTTAAATCGGAAAAATATATGTTCATACCTAGAAACGCTACAAAAGAATACATCTCTGAGCTTTTTGAAACAAGCTATCGAAACGCTAATAGAATAGCTGTAATGCTTGTTACAGAGAATGGAAAGAGTAATGAAAAATTGCTAGGAATAATAACACCATACGATGTTATAAAAAAAATTAAGTAAATTTAAAAATTTTATTATGAAATTTTAATTGTTATTAAATAAAGAAGGAAATATATATGAAAGTAAAATTATTATTAAGATGGTTAAAACCATATATACCGTTATTTTTATTAATATCGTTTTTGGCAATGTTTTTACCAATAACATATTCGTTTGTACCACAATTTATTAGATATGTATTTAACTTGTTAGGTCGAGCTGATGAAACTAAAAACACATTGCCAACATTTATTTTAGAATTTTTCGATTCATACACAGGACTTAAAAGTATAATTGTGGTAAGTGGTACTCTTGCTTTGTATCAAGGCTTAAGAGGTTTATTAATGTTTTCTAATGGATATCTAAAGGGAAAATTATCTGAAAGTGTTGCCTTAGATATTAGAAAAAAACTATATCGAAAAATTCAAAATATCCCTGCATCTTATCATAATACATCTGACACAGGTGATTTAATTCAAAGATGCACATCTGATATCGATACAATTAGGGCATTTATCAGTAATCAGTTACCTAATATAATAAATATCTTTACAACCATAATTGCAGGGGCAATTCAAATGGCTAATATAAACGTTAATATAATGTTAATTACTATAATATGTTTACCTATAACTTTCTGTGTTGCCTTATTTTTCTTCAGATATGTTAGCAAACAGTTTGAGAAAATTGAAAACGATGAAGCAAATATGACTAGTGTTTTGGAAGAATCTGTAAACGGAGTAAGAGTAGTAAAGGCATTCGCAAAAGAGAATTACGAAATTAATAGATTTAGAGAAAAAAGTAAAAAACTTACTAAAGAAAATAAAAAATTATCAAGTGCAATGGGACTGTACTGGGGATTTAGTGATGGATTTGTATCTTTACAATATGCAATAACACTTGGATATTGTATATATTTAGCTCAAAGTGGATTACAAGCAGGAGATTTAATTGCCTGCATAACATACATCTCAATGTTAGTTTATCCAGTTAGAAACTTAGGAAGGATAATAAGTGATTTTGGTAAATCAAGTGTAGCAGCAAATCGTATTAATGAAATATTGGTCGTTAGTGATGAGTATGTAATAAACGGAAAAGAAAAGCCAGAAATTACAGGTAATATTGAATTTAAAAACGTTTCATTTAAATTCGATGATACAGATAAGCATTTATTAAATAATGTAACTTTTAGCATAAAAGCAGGAGAAACAGTAGCCATTATTGGAAAAACTGGAACAGGAAAATCAACTATAGCAAATCTTCTAGTAAGAATGTTAGAGTATGATCAAGGAAGTATTACTATAGATGGAGTTGAATTAAAAGACATTGACAAGAAATGGTTAAGAGAAAATATAGGAATAATCTTACAAGAACCATTCCTATATCAGAAAACTATTTTTGAAAATATAGGAATAGCTAAAAAAAATATTTCAAAGGAAAGTATTTATGAAGCTGCAAAGACTGCAGCTATCCATAATGATATATTGTCTTTTGATAAAGGATATGATACTTTAGTAGGTGAGAAAGGTGCAACCTTATCTGGCGGTCAAAAACAAAGATTATCAATATCAAGAATGTTAGTTTTAAATAAACCAGTTATGATATTTGATGATAGCTTAAGTGCAGTTGATACTAAAACAGATTTACAAATTAGAAATGCACTTCATCAAAGAAACAGTAATTTAACATCGATTATAATAACACACAGAATTACAACCGCAAAAGAAGCTGATAAAATAATCATATTAGAAAATGGAAGTGTTTCTGCAATAGGTACTCATGAAACTCTATCTAAACAAGAAGGTTTATACAAAGAATTATGGAGTATTCAAGGTGCACTTGAGGAAGAATTCACAAGTCTTGTTAAAAAGACAGTTGGAGAATAGAGGTGGATTATATGTATGAAGAAGAAGAAAAAATCAACTCGGAAAAAATTAGTCTATCTGTATGGAAGAAAGTGTTTAAAATAGCATTTAAATCTAAAAAAGATATCATAGGATTGGGAATATGTTTGGTGGTACTTGGAGTATTAGATATTGCAAATCCTTATATCAGTTCAAAAGCTATTGAGGTATTTTTTGGCGATAATCCTGATTTTTCAAAAACATGGTTATTTATAGGAATCTATGTTTTAATTGCCTTACTATACGGAATAGTTATCTATTATTTTGTAAAAAAAGCAGGAATAATTGAAGCTGATGTAAGCTATGAAATAAGAGATGAGGCTTTTGTCCATTTACAAGAATTATCTTTGTCATATTATGATAAAAATGCATCTGGATGGATATTAGCAAGACTAACTAGTGATTCAAGAAAACTTGCTGAAATAATCTCTTGGGGTGTAGTAGATATGGTGTGGGGCTTAACAACTATGTTAGGCATTCTAATAATGTTATATATCACATGCCCATTACTTGCCCTAATAGTAACTATTCTTACACCAATAATATTCTTTATATGTTTAAGATTCAGAAAGAAAATCCTTGCGGCATATCGAGAAGTAAGAAAAACTAACTCAGAAATAACAAGTGGATTTAACGAATGCATTCAGGGATCTAAAACGACTAAAACATTAGTATTAGAAAACACAAAATACAAAGAATTTGAAGAACTAGGTGGTAAGATGAAAACCTCTTCTATTAGAGCAATTATTAGATCAGCAGTTCTTTGGCCAACAGTATTAGTATTAGCTTATATTGGAGTTTCCCTTACATTAAGTATTGGTTCTCAAATGGTATTAGGTTCTTTATTTGGAGTTACTATTACAGTATCTGTCTTATACTTGTTTATTAATTATACTACTATGTTCTTTGATCCATTATTACAAATCTCAAGTGTATTAGCAGAACTTCAACAAGCACAAGCTGCAGCAGAAAGAATTATAGGATTAATCGAAACAAAATCCGATATAGTTGATAAAAAAGAAGTTCTAGATAAATATGGAACAATTACTAATCCTAAAAAAGAAAACTGGGATAAAATTAATGGAGATATTAAATTTGAACATGTTACATTTAGTTATATAGACAATGAAATAGTTTTAGATGATTTCAATTTAGAGGTAACTAAAGGGACAAGTGTTGCTTTAGTTGGTGCAACAGGATCCGGAAAATCAACAATTGTCAATTTGCTATGCAGATTTTATGAGCCAACAAAAGGTCATATATATATTGATGGTGTAGACTATAAAGAAAGATCAGTAAACTGGTTACACGAAAACTTAGGTTATGTCTTACAAACACCGCATTTATTCACTGGTACAATAAGAGATAACATCAGATATAGTAAATTAGATGCTACAGAAGAAGAAATTATAGAAGCCGCAAAAAAAGTAAGTGCTCATGATTTCATTATTGAACTTGACAAAGGTTACGATACAGAAGTTGGTGATGGTGGTTCAAAATTATCTCTAGGGCAAAGACAATTGATATCTTTTGCTAGAGCAGTTCTAATAGATCCAAAGATTTTAATTTTAGATGAAGCTACTTCATCAATTGACACTCAAACAGAAGTATCAATTCAAAGTGCAATGGATATAATGATGAAAGGAAGAACAACATTTATTGTAGCGCACCGTTTATCAACAATAATAAATTCTGATTTAATATTGGTAATTGAAAATGGCAAGATAAAAGAAAAAGGAAACCATAAAGAATTATTAAAATTAAAAGGTGAATATTATAACTTATATAAAAATCAATTTATTAATGAAAAAATGGATGATTCAATAAAATAAAAAACAAAGCCTAGATTAAATATTATTAACCTAGGCTTTTAAAAATAATCTAAAAAGTTCTTGCATTTTATTTGATAATATAGTATAATAAGTATGCTAATTTATATTTAAGTGTCCTTGTAGCTCAGCTGGATAGAGCAACGGCCTTCTAAGCCGTGTGTCGAACGTTCGAATCGTTTCAGGGACGCCATTTTTTGATTATACCCTTAAAATTTGACCACCAATCGATTTTTAAGAGCAAAATAAATAAATATACATCCCTGTGACATTATTATAACAAATGTAGAAATTAAATGTCAAACAAAATTTTCTACATTTGTAGAAATTATATGGAGGGAATATGACAATTAATGAAAAAGTAAAATTATTAAGAGAAGAAATGGGTCTTAATGGTTTAACAACATCAAGATTAATAGGTATTAATCCCAATGTATTAAGATTTATTGAAGTTGGAAGAAACAAACCATCTGCAGATTTAATTGTTAAAATTTGTAAATTCTTTAACGTATCAGCAGATTGGTTACTAGGATTAAAAGAAGAAAGAAATTAATAAAGGGGTTGTAAAAAAACCCTTTATTTTTTATAGGAGATATTTATGCAAAAATTAAATAAAACATTAAAAGAATTAGAAAGTAATTTTGAAAACATAAATAAAATAATCGAAAATCTATACAAAGAAATAATAGAACAAGATAAAACAATTAAACAATTAAACAAAGATAAAAATGAAATAATTGAAAATCTTCAATATAATATAAATTTCATTAATACAATGAGAAATACTATTAATGAAAAAAATAAAATAATTGAAGATTTAAAGAAAAATAATAAAAACAGTCAAATTCAAAATAACTT
>JAZNJG010000080.1:0-1512 GCA_045577945.1 Bacilli bacterium
ATATAAACAATGAAATTTATTTTACAAAATATTATGATAATGAACATTTATATAAAGTGAATGATAATTATAAAAATTATTTTGAAGAATCAATTATTAGAATATTGAAATAAAATAATAAATAGTAAGTTCAAAGTGGGTCGATAAAGGTGGCTATCTCTAATAGCCACCTTATCGTCTACCTAACTAGTTATTTTAGACATTATTTTATATATTTATGATATTTTAATATTTAGGGCATCATAGAATATTACGTCGAGACGTCATTATTTTGGATATCCTCACGCTACTATTCGCCTGAATTATGTAGATTTTTAAGTCCTGATTCGGTTGAATATTTGAATCCTGAAAGCATCAATGGATTGAATTTATATTGTTATTGCTTTAATAATCCAATCATGTATAAAGACAACAGTGGTCATTATCCAGAATGGATAGGTATCTTAGGTTCAACTACTGAAAATGTTTTAAATTTTACTGAAACTTTATTAAATACAGTCTTAATGCCAACATCGTTATCAATGCAGCAAGCGAAGGCTTTAGCTAGAAAAAGTGGCCATTTATATTCAGCAAGACATTTTATTAGAGGCCGTGAAGATGATATAGCTAGAACTTTGAAGTTATCTAAAAATATTTCAAGAGCAGCAAATGTTATTGGTGGAGCTTTATTTGTAATGGATGTTGCAACAACTTGGTACACAAATTATAATAGTGGTAGTGATACATGGTTAACTGATTCTTTAACTGATACACTAATTGATGGAGTTATTTTTGCAGTCGGATGTTGGGGACCATATGGATGGATTGCAGCACTTATATTGTCTGGTGCAAAATATCTTATTGAAGAAAATACTACATGGATAGAAGATTTGAAGGATTTTATAGCAAAAAATTATAAACCAATTTTTTTAGGGCGATAGGAGCAAAATAGAATGAAAGATTTTTTCAAGTTTGATGACAAAAGAATAGTTTCGATAATGTTTTTATTTTTAAATATATTTTTATTATTTTTGTCTATTTATGCTATAGAGGTAATTGAAGTGTTTGTTGTACTCATAATATCATTAGTTGGTACTATAATATGTATGCTTTTTACATTTAATGAAGGAATTCACTTTAATTATAAAAAAGGAAAAATAATTATAGTTAAAGGAATGATGATTAAATTTATTAATATGAAAGATGTTAAATATTTTAGTTTAGAAGAAATAAATAAAACTAAAAAAGGAAATCTTACACAAAAATTTGTTGATACATATGACCAAGTTAACATACCTTCAAAATATGTATATAATAATGGAAAAGTTTTTAATATAGTATTTTATATGAAAAACATTGGAAATATAAAAGTGTATTATGGTTGGCTTTATAAAACAAGATCAATTGAAAGAATTAATAGTCAGCTTGAAAAATTTAAAGATATTAAAGAGAAGTTTATGAAATATAAAAATAACAAATTAAAATAAACAAACATCACTTTTAACATTAAGGGTGAAGCTGTATTACGCAGTT
>JAZNJG010000081.1:0-4175 GCA_045577945.1 Bacilli bacterium
AATATAATTTTACTACTTCAAAGTTTATCATAGTAAAATGTATATGTCAATAAACTAAATTTTTTATATTTATATGCTTTTGAAAATAATCATACAAAAATATATAATATAAAAGATATAATATACAAAATATAAAATATCTAGAAAGAATTTAGAAGAATATGATTTTGAAACTGCTTGTTAAACATAAATATTATAAAGATTTATATATATTATTTTTTTTGTTATTAATGTTATTTTCTTTATTTATACTTGTATCCTGCAATCTGAATAATAATTCAACAGGAGAAGATGTAATCAATTTTACTGATTCATTAGGTAGAGAAGTTAAAATTCCCCAAAAACCTAAAAGAGTTGCATCTTTATTAGGAAGTTTAGGAGATATTTGGTGTTTATCTGGTGGTACATTATGTGCTTGTTCTGAGGATGGATGGGAAGATTATCACCTTGATTTACAAGATGCTGTAAATATAGGAGGAGCACATTCTCCTAATCTTGAACTTCTAATTTCATCAAATCCTGATTTTGTTCTGGCTAGTTCATCAACTGCATCAAATGTAGAAATGAAAGAAAGTCTTGAACTAATGGGAATAACAGTTGCTTTCTTTGATATTGATAATTTTATAGATTATTTAGATATGCTTAATATATGTACTAATATTAACGATAGAAAAGATTTATTTGAAATTAATGGATTATCTTTAAAGGAAGAAATTGATCAAATAAAGGAAAATTATGTAAATGAAAATAATCCGGTTCATAAGAAAAAAATATTACTTTTAAGAGCAACATCAACAACTTTAAAAGCAAAAGGAAGTACGGGTACAATTCTTGGTGAAATGTTAAAAGATATGGGATGTATAAATATTGCTGATAATAATGATAATATTTTAGAAAATTTAAGCATTGAATCAATAATTTCTGAAAATCCTTATCATATTTTTGTTGTGACAATGGGAAATAATAATAAGTTAGCAGAAGAATCTATTCTAAAAATGATTTCTGAGAGTCAAGCTTGGAGTTCTTTAGATGCTATTATTAATAATAGATTACATATTATGGATAAAAAACTATTTAATTTAAAACCTAATAGAAAATGGACTGAGTCATATGAAATATTATACAAAAAACTTACCAATTAATGTTAACAAATATTATATTATCGCTATATTATTTTTATTTACAAGTATTATTTTAGGAATAATACTTGGATCAACAAAATTATCTGTAATTGATATAATAAATATAATATTTAAGGAAAATGAAAATAATATAAAAACAAATATTTTAATTTATGTACGTCTGCCTAGAGTTTTAGGTAGTTTGTTTTGTGGGGCAAGTTTAGCTGTCTCAGGTTGTATTATTCAAAATGTTCTTTTTAATAAACTTGCATCTCCTAGTGTTATTGGGGTTAACGCTGGAGCTGGATTTGCTGTTGCTCTTTGCTCTGCCATTGGATTTATAGGCGGATGGCAAATTTCTTTGTTTGCTTTTTTAGGTGCTTTTGTAACAGTATTTTTAGTTAGTTTTGTTTCAAAAAAATGGGATGCTTCAAGTGGTACTGTAATTTTGTTAGGTATCGCTATAAATTCATTATTAGGTGCTTTCACAGATATGATAACTACTTTTAATCCCGACATTAGCATCATAAATAATGATTTTAAAATTGGTGATTTTTCTGCTGTTACTTATTCTAAAATAATCCCATCAATTATTATAATTATATTTTCATTTCTTATTATCTCAATGTTACCGAAAGATTTAGATGTTTTATCTTTAGGTGATGATAATGCCAAAGGATTAGGATTAAATATAAATATAACTAGAATTTTATTTCTTATTTTAGCATCATTATTAGCTGGTGCTGCAGTTAGTATTTGTGGGTTGTTATCTTTTGTAGGGTTGCTTGTACCTCACGCGATAAGAAGGAAATGTACAACCGAAAACAAACATTTAATACCTTTGTGTGCTTTATTTGGAGGAGGCTTTGTTACTTTATGTGACACTATATCTAGAGTATTATTTTCACCTTATGAATTACCAGTTGGAATATTAATGGCTTTTCTTGGAGCACCTTTCTTTATCTATATACTAATAAAAAGAAAAGGGGAACATAACTATGCTTAGTTTAAAAAATATATCAAGTGGTTATCGTGGCATTAATATTTTAGATCATTTATCTTATGACATTCATAATGGAAAATTAATTAGTATTGTAGGGGTAAATGGAAGTGGAAAAAGCACGTTATTAAAAACAATATTAGGGATTATTTCTTTAACAAATGGTGAAATTATCATTGACAAGAAAGATATTAATTCATTAAAAAGAATTGAAATTGCTAAAAAGATATCTTACTTTTCTCAAGAAAAAATTATTCCTGACATGACTGTTGAACAATTGGTTTTATTAGGTAGATTCCCTCATATTAGATTTCCCAAAAAATATAGTAGTAAAGATAAAGAAATTGCTAATAAAGCTATGATGGAATTTGATATCCTTGAATATGCTAATACTTCATTAAATGAACTTTCAGGGGGAATGCGTCAAAAAGCATATCTAGCAATGGCACTAACTCAAGATACAGATTATATATTATTAGATGAACCAACTGCCTTTTTAGATGTTTCTCATCAAATTTCCTTAATGAAAAGTTTGAAAAAACTTACTGAAAAAGGTAAAACAATTATTATGGTTATGCACGATTTACCCATAGCTTTTGAGTTTTCTGATGAAATTGCTATTCTGAGTGATAAGAAAATTGTATTAAATGGAACACCTAAAGATGTATATAATTCAAAAGAAATTAAGAAAATCTTTAAAATAGAATTAAAATACTTAATAAATGAAAATAAGTATATTGTTATATAAAAGGAGGAAAAAATGATAGTTAAAGTAAAATTAAGTGATAGGGAATATTTTTCTAATGTATTCTTTGTATGCACATACAATTATAAAGAAAAATTTATTGTTTTTGATGATGTAGAAAATAAGTTTAAACTTATAGATACATTTGAATCAAACGAATCTAATGAATGTTATAGAAGATTAGTTTATACATATGACTATAACGAATATAATTTCGTAAAGAAATCTGAATACGAATTATCTTCGTTTGTGGTTAATAAATGCAAAGGTTATGAATGGATATATGACAATTTAAAAAATATAGAAAAAGGCCAACAAATTGATGAAAAGTACATTAATTTTGCGAAAGAAATTAATTTGAAAATAGATATTTATAGATGGCATGAAATTAATACCGAAGAAGATATAGAAGAATTGTTAGATATTTCTGGAGGTTTTCATGATTCTTATATAAGAGATTTCAAAGGGATTTTCGGAAGACCTTTTGAACCAGAATTTATTACTAAATTTCAATTGGCATTTGAAATTTATGGATGCCATTATGATATTATGCTTGAATTTGAGGGCGGAGTTGACATTAAATATGGGTTATCATCAAATTTAAATTTTATTTATTCATCAACTATAATGTTTTATGATGGATTAATATACTGGGTAGATGGTGGTGATGACTTATCTCCAATTGATATAAAGGATAATCCATATATTTCTTCGAAAATATTAAGATGGAAAATTATTGACAAACTTTAATAGTAATAGGAGAAAATCATGTATATAAGAATGTTCAAAGATGAAGATGCTAATGAAGTATCTAATTTAATAAAAAGAAATTTGTTTGAAGTTAATATCAAGGATTATGATCTTGCTTTGATGAAAAAAACCTCTCAAATGATGGAACCAAATAATATTATAAGTAAATCATCATACTCTCATATCTATGTTGTTATTGAAGATAATAGAATTATAGGAACTGGAAGTATTGCAAAATATTTTGGAAAAGAGGATGAAGCAATTTTACTTTCGATATTTGTTTTACCAGAACTTCATAAAAACGGAATTGGAAGTTTAATTATTAATACTTTAGAAAAAGATGAATTTTTTATCACATCAAAAAGAATAGAAATCCCATCTTCAATAACTGCAGTAGAATTTTATAGAAAACATGGATATGATTATAAAAATGGAATAAGAGAACTTGATGAAGAGCAAAACTATCGACTAGAAAAATATAGATAATAAATTAAAAGTGAAAAAGCGTTAATAATTAAAACGCTTTTTTATTATACAAATAATAAATATATTCATATAA
>JAZNJG010000082.1:0-11998 GCA_045577945.1 Bacilli bacterium
AAATGTATTTGCATACTTTGTTAGAAAAATACAATTATCCAATAGATAGAATTGATGTAGAATATCCTGTTAATTTTGGTAGGGAAATTAAAAGAGCTGATATTATAGTTTTTGAAAAAGATAATCCAACAATTCCATATATTATTATAGAAGTGAAAAAACCGAAATTAAAAGATGGTAAGGAGCAATTGAAATCATATTGTAATGCTACTGGAGCTCCGATTGGAGTTTGGACTAATGGAAAACAAATTTCTTATTATAATAGAAAAGATCCGAACTATTTTGAAGATATAAGTGACATTCCTACTGTAAATGAAAGTTTATCTGATATAGTCAATGAAAGAATCACTTTTGAAGATTTAAAACGAATTGATAAACTTCAAACTGAAAAAAAATCATTAAAAGATTTAATTTTGGAAATTGAAGATGAAGTTCTTGCAAATGCTGGAGTTGATGTATTTGAAGAAGTTTTTAAATTAATTTTTACAAAACTATATGATGAACTATCTTGTGCAAGACATTTAGGTTCATATTTGAAATTTAGAAATACTGGTGTTACAGATAGCGAGTTAAAATTAAAGATTCAAGAGTTATTTAACAAGGCAAAAGATAAATGGCAAGGAGTATTTGAAACAGGTGCCATGATAGAACTTGCACCATCACATTTATCTGTTTGTGTTTCCTCTCTTCAAAATGTAAAATTATTTAATTCAAATCTAGAAGTAATTGATGATGCTTTTGAATACTTAATGTCGAAAGTTCAAAAAGGAGAAAAAGGACAATTTTTTACTCCACGTTACGTTATAGATATGTGTGTTAGAATGATGAATCCAAAAAGTAAAGAAAAAGTTATAGATACAGCTTGTGGAAGTGCAGGATTTACAGTACATTCAATATTTCATGTTTGGAGAGAAATTAGGAAAAAAAATAATTTACCAATATCAGATTTGTTTACAACCGATATAAGAACATCAGAAGAAGAGGAATATGTACGAAATAATGTATTTGCAATAGATTTTGATATGAATACAGTTAGAGTTGCTAAAACATTAAATTTAATTGCTGGTGATGGAAAAACTAATGTATTATATTTAAATACACTTGATTACGAAAGATGGAATGAAGTGGTTAGTCAGGAAAACTGGAATGATGCTTTTAATGAGGGATTTAGAAAATTAAAGCAATTAAGACCGAATAATTCTTCTGCATATTCTCACTTTGAATTTGATGTATTAATGGCTAATCCTCCATTCGCGGGAGAAATAAAAGAAAGTAGAGTAATTTCTAAATTCGAATTAGGTAAAAATAAGTCAGGTAAGTGGAAAAATAAAGTTGATAGAGATATATTGTTTATTGAAAGAAATTTGAATTTTTTGAAACCTGGAGGTAGAATGGCAATAGTTTTACCTCAAGGTAGATTTAATAATTCCACTGACAAATATATTAGAGAGTTTATTAGTGAGAGATGTAGAATTCTTGCAATAGTTGGATTGCACAAAAATACTTTTAAACCACATACAGGTACAAAAACATCAGTATTGTTTTTACAAAAATGGGATGATGTATTGTGTCCGAAGACTGATAATTATAATATTTTCTTTGCTACTATGTCCGAAAAGGGAAAAGATAATTCTGGTCAAAAAATATATGTGAAAAACGAGGATGGGACTAACAAATTAGATAGTCATGGTCATTTAATTGTTAAACATGATTTATTTAATCATGATGGATTAACTTCGGATGGAATTGCTGAGGCATTTATTGAATTTGCAAAAAAAGAAAAGTTAAGTTTTTTTTAGATAGCCCATCTACAGTTGTTTTTGATAAAGAAAAGTACGATAAATTGATGGATGGGCTTAATGCTGTTGAATTATCATTAGATGAAATGTTAGAAGATAATGAAAAATTCAGATTTGATAGTGAGTTTTTTAAAAAGGAATATCTGGAAACATATGATTTTATAAAGAATAAAATGGAAGGTATTCAATTAGGAAACATATGTTCTGTTTTGACTGATTTTAGCTCAAATGGCAGTTATAAAACAATAGCAGAAAATTTTGAATTATTGGATGATGTCGATTATGCATATATGGTAAGAACAACTGATTTGGAAAAACAAGATTATGTAAACGATGTTAAATATGTTAATGAATCGTCATATGAATTTTTATCTAAATCAAAAGTCTATGGCGGAGAATTATTAATCAATAAAATAGGATGTCCAGGGAAAACATTTTTAATGCCTGTGTTGAACAAACCTGTATCATTAGGTATGAACCTATTAATGTTAAGAATCAAAGAGGACTCTATTTACAAAGAATCATTTTTGTGGGCATATTTTAATTCAAGACATGGTAAAAATATGATATTTAGAAAAGTTAATGGGACTGTTCCTCAAACCATTGATAAAGGGGCTATTAAAACATTATTTATCCCTAAGATGAGTGATGTCTTTGTGCAGAAGGTCATAGAGCTTATTTCTAAAAAGGAATTATATGTAAAAAGATATACATATTTGTATAATGAAATAGAACAATTATTATATGGCTTTTTAGAATACAATGATAACATTTTAAATCAAAGTAATAACTCTATTAGAACACTTAAAGACTCGTTTTTATTTAGTGGTAGATTAGACAGTGAATATTATTTGAAAAAATATGATTCATTATTTGAATTTATTAAGGGTAAACAACATGATTATTTATTTAAATTGGTCAAAATTAATAAATCAAATGAGCCAGGATCTGCTTATTATGTAGAAGATGAAGGCATTCCATTTGTAAGAGTTGCTGAGCTTTCAAAATATAATGTCGGTATTCCAGAATTAAAACTAGATCGAAATTATGATTTTACAAAAAATAGAATTCCTAAAAAAGGCGATATTTTATTAAGTAAAGATGGTAGTGTTGGTATTGCTCATTATATTTATGAAGAACCAAATTACGTTGTTTCTAGTAGTATTCTTCAGTTGTCTGTAAAAGATAGTAAAATCATTTTACCCCAATATTTAACTTCGGTTTTAAATTCTAAGTTGGTAAATATGCAAAGCATTAGAGATACTGGGGGTTCTATAATTAATCATTGGTCAGTTGACGAGATTAATCAAGTCTTGATACCTATTTTAGAAATGGATAAACAAAAGATAATATCAAAAAAGTATGATGAAGCTTGTGTTGAAGTTATCAATTCAAAGTTAGTTTATGATTATGCTGTAAAAGCAGTAGATTTATATTTTGAAAATGGAGAACAATCAGCAATTGAGTATATAAATGATAAATTAAATAAATTTAATTAATTTAATTAATAAAATCTTAAGATTATAGGAACTAGTACAAATCATGCTAGTTCCTTTTTTTCATTTATGGAGTATGAAACTTTTGGTATAGTTTATGAATTTCATATTATAACTAAAAGTTGCATCGTGAAACATTTTGTAGTGTAAAACTCAAATATGAAACATTTTGTAGTGTAAATTATTAAAATGAAACATTTGGTAGTAATGACACATATAAGATTACTAATCTTGATACAATTAAATGTGTCGAGATTTTTTCTTTTTATAGGGCTTCAAGTCCCACCATATAATTAAATTTGATAATTTAAGATAGACAATAACGAAAATTGTATCAAAATGTGTAATGTTGATATCAACTTTTTAACGATTATTGCCTTGGGGTATGCAAATCTTTAACTAGGGTATGCAAAAAATATAGTGGGTATGCATTTTTTAATCATTTAACGATTTACTTATTATTAGGAATAATTAACAATATATGTTATAATATTACAAAGGAGTTGTGATTATTATGTTTGCTAAAATAATGATAGGAAATGAAGTATATATTTCTCCAGTTATGGCTCTTTCATTATCTGGATGGAACAGTAAAGCTGTAGTTTTAAATGTAGATTCTTCTAAACTAATAGTTATTGATTTATATAGAAGTAACTCAAGTAATCAGTTTTTATTAATAGATTATAATCATCACAATTTTGAAATAGTAGAAAATAATTTTAAATCATATTGGAATAAACGAAATATTTTTAAAATTGTAAAGAGTAAAAAATATACTTTAGAAATGTTAAATGAAGCAAAAAATATTTTAGATACTTTTAACGACTCTAAATATATTGATGTCAAATCAAATAAAGATTTAGAAATGTTAGAACTTAATACCGGCTCATTTCATGATTCATATATTTTAGCAATGAAGCAAAAAGGTAATGGACTTGAAATAGTTTTTGATACAACTTGGGGATCACTTGTTGTTTTGAAATGCAGTGAAATAATAGAAAATACATTAAACGTTGGTGATACTTTTTTTCATTGTGATATGAGAATTGATGAAAAGGAACAATATGTAGAATTTAATTTTGATTCACCAAAATATAACGAAGAAAGAATTTTAAAAGTAAAAAATATGTCTTTAAATTTACTTTTTGAAAAGCAAACAGTATTAAAGAATTTTGATTATAGTATTGATGATAATGAGATTAAATTAAAATTAAATAATATTGATTATTCTTTTTCTTATAGAGATATTCATAATGATCTTTTAGATTTAAAAGAAAGAAATGTTATTGGATACATCGATATTGATAATGGTATGGTAAAATGTTTTATCTTATTAGAAGATTATGTTTTAAGTTTTTACTCATATAATATATCTAATAAAGAAAATGCAAGAAGAACTTTATTGCTTAATAAAGTAAATGAGTTTAAAAATAAATGCGAACTATATAATCTATATTTTGATGATTTTCCATGGTATGATTATTGTTGTGCTCCAATAGAAGAAAGATTAGGTGAATTAATATTTAGTCAAAAATATAGTAGAATTTATGGCTTGCTAAATATGATTAAATATATAATGATTGCTCCACTGGGTTGGAATATATTATGTCTAATTATTCAACTATTAAATCCAGAAATGAAATGGGCATTCTATTTAATATTTGGTATAGGAATCCCAGCAATTACTTTACTTATTGTATTTGTTGTAATGTTAAAAGAATTATTATCAAAAAATTCTTCATTTGATTCTTGTTTTGAAATTAGAGAAAAAGGAATAGTATATGTTAATGGCTATCGTACTATTGAAACTAATTTTGAAGGCATTTCTAATTTAACATTTGAAGATAAAATTTCTTTTTATGTAAATGATAAAAAATACACTTTACATAAATCAAAAAATGACAAGAAGATTTATGAATTAATTAAAGAAAAATATGACGGAATTTTGAGGTAGATTATGAAAAAAGAATACACTTTTGAATTTTATGGAACAAAACAACAATTATTGAATAAAATATTATCAAACATTCTAGATAACAATTTTTCTAATCCTAAAACTTTTTATATAGGTGAATATATGATTTATGTAACTAGTGATAAAATCGAATTTGGTATACAACGTGGAGGACATTCTGGTGGATATTGGTATATTCCTGCTATTGAAGAATTTGAAGATCATCTAGTTTTGAGTGGCAAAATACGATATATTGGTCCTGAAGATAATAGGGGCAAAGCTTCAAAAGTAATTGATGAGATATTTTTTGTTCTATTTATAATCTCACTTAGTCCAATATTATTGTTGTTTAAAATATACGAATTAATTGATTGGATTGTAAGAAAAATAAGTAAGAAACCAAAGCCTATTACTACTGAAGGCAAATTATTAGATTTAATGGTAAATAAGTTAGGATGTATTAAAAAATAAAACTTTAAACAAAAAAAGAGGGTATGCAAAAGTTAACAATTTAACGATTACAAGGCTAAGGATATGCAATTGTATTAAAATTGTGTATCGCTGCCATAAGAAAAGCAAAGGTTTGATACAAAAGTATTGAACCTTTTTTTCTTTGCATAAGGGGTTAGAAAACAATTGCACTAGGAATTTATCAAATAAAAATACATACTCTGTTGTGACTCTAAAAGGAGTATTTTCTGGATTAGGATCATTAATAGTGGCACTTATATTAAAAGAAAATTTCTCTACAATTGGATATATTTTACTTGTTATGCTTTTAGGCTTTGTGGCATATGGGCTTAGTATTTTCTTTTATATTAAAGCTCAAGGGATCATAGGTGCTTCAAAAACTAGCGCATATTACTCTATAGCTCCTTTTATTGGTACTCTTTTATCTGTTATAATTCTTGAGGAGAAATTGACATGGTCATACTTCCTTGGCTTAACTATTATGATTGGCGGAACAATAATTGTTGTAATTGATACTCTTGAAAAGAAACACTGTCATTTGCATGAACATAAATTTACTCATACTCATAATGGTAATACTCATATTCATATAATTGAGCATGAACATGAACATAATCATTATTTTAAACAAGAAATTCATACTCATAAACATAAAAATTTATCAATCCATTAAATAATTAATACTATTTTTTGTATTAATAGACATTTTACTTTTACTATGATATAATTTAATTATAATAATTTATTTTAATATTTCATTTCTTAGTAGGAGGTAGATATGAAAAAATATATTTATATATTCTCTATTGTTTTAACGTTATTTACTGTATTTGTGTTCTCTGGATGTGATATCTTTTCTTCTGATAATGATAACATTCATACTAAATCTTATGAAGCACTTACCGGAAAGTTTATTCTTTTCAGTACATATGATAATAGAATTTCAAATCCTTCTGCGTATTTTTTAATTGATGGTAGTTCTGATAATTTCTCATTGAAATATTATGAAAACGATCAATTAATTAAAGAAGGGAAATTTGAAAAAATTATTACATATAAAGATAAAATCGGATATTGGACTGATAATTTACATTTTAACATCAAATGTGGAAACGATTACGAACATATCTCAACTTATACAGAATCATTCGAACCTATTAATCAATTTCGTATAATAGATGAATATAGGGGTGGAAAAGATGATAGAAAATATTTATATTCTGAACTACCATTTATACTAGGCACATATGTAAGAGAAGGAGTTTCTTATAAAGAAGAAAACTCTAATCTTAATAGTCCTGATTATACAGTTCCTACGTTAGAAAATTATACATCTGAGTTAAATGGAAAATATCAACTAGATGAAGATCATTATTTCTATTTTATCAGTCCAAATGCTTATGAATCAAAAAATGGTCCATATAAGAATTCTTATTTTCAATATTTTTCATCAGAGCTTTCTAAACCAATAGAAGGATTTGCTCATGGAATAACATATAAGGAATCAATTGCTCCTCCGCGTATATATTTAACATACTCAACAAAATCTTCTTATTATGAGTCATTAGAGGATACTATTAATGCATTGATGTTTGGATATAATACGTTCAAAGAAGATGATACTATGATTGATCACTATGGTTCAATAGAGTTTAAAGATGGAAAACTAAATTCATTTACTTTTGAACATCTATCTAGATCATGGACAGAAGAAGAATGGAATAAATATTTAAGTATTGAAGATTACAACTTACCTGATGCTATTATACATGAATATAAAGGTGGTAAATATATAAAAATTGATGATAAGTAATACTAATATCTTTATACTATTATTAGTTAGTAAACTTTGTTTTAAGTTTACTGACTTTTTTTAATTGTTTGTTAATATAAAATAATTGCTATTTATGAAAAATTGTTGTATAATAAACTTGTTGAATTTTCAACAAGTTTATGTTTTGATTTGATTATAAATTTAAACTACTATAATAAATAAAGAGGTGTATAATATGAAAAGATATGCAATTTATGGAGCAGGCTCACTTGGAACTGTTCTTGGAGCTTATATAACAAAAAATGGTTGTGAAATAGATTTAATTAATAGAAACAAGCTTCATGTTGAAGCACTAAAGAAAAATGGTGCAACTATTACTGGAACTGTTAATTTAAATGTTCCTGTTAATGCTCTTACTCCTGAGGAAATGGCTGGTAAATATGATGTAATTTTCTTACTAACAAAACAATTAGCTAACAAAGCTGTTGTAACATTCTTGAAAGATTATCTTGAAGATGATGGAGTAATCGTAACATTACAAAATGGATTACCAGAACCATTAATTGCTGAAATTGTAGGGGAGAAAAGAACTATGGGTTGCGTAGTTGAATGGGGAGCTGCCTTAATTTCTCCAGGTGTATGCAAGCTTACCAGTGAAATTGATAGTTTATCTTTCCACATGGGGAAAATGGAAGGAATTAGCGATGAAAAGTTTAATGAAGTTAAATCTTTATTAGAGCTTATGTGTCCTGTCCATGAAGAAAGTAACATTTTAGGAGCTAGATGGTCAAAATTATTGATTAATGCCACATTTTCTGGTTTGGGTACAGTTGTTGGCGGTGTTTTTGGTGATGTATCAGAAAATAAGAAAGCAAGAAAAATTGCAATTCGATGTATGAAAGAATGTATTGATGTAGGACATGCGAGTGGTGCAAAATTTGCACCTGTTCAAGGTAAAAACATTGTAAAACTTTTCTATTATAAAAATGCCTTGAAGAGAGCTTTTGCTACTTTCTTGATTCCGATTGCAATGAAAAAACATCGTAATATTGAACCATCTATGCTTCAAGATATAAAGAAACATAAACCTTGTGAAGTAGATGGTATAAACGGAATTGTATGCGAATTTGGAAGAAAATATGGAATTGAAACGCCTTTTAATGATAAAATTGTTGACATAATTAAGAAATGTGAAAAAGGTGAATTAATTCCTAATAAAGATAATATATTGTTATTTAAAGAATTAATATAAATAAATAATTAAAATATATTTAAGGTGAGCAATATGGATAATCGGTTTGAAGTATTTACTTATTTAATTGCAAAACTTCATAAAAATATAAATAAAATAAAGAATAAAGAAATGTTAAAATACAATTTGAAAGGAATTCATGTTTCAATCATTTATTATCTAGTTATGTATGAAACATTAACAGCAAGAGAACTTTGCGAAAAGTGTGAGGAGGATAAAGGTACTATTTCAAGAGCATTACATTATTTAGAACATAATAATTTTGTTTCGTGTGAATCTAAATACAATAAGAGATATAATAGTCCTTTTATTTTAACAACATATGGAAAAGAAGTAGCAAATGAAATTAATTTAAGAATTGAAAATGTATTAAATGAAATTAATGAAATAATAGATAATAATGATAGAAAAAAATTTTATGATTATCTCATTAATATTAGTGATAAATTAGAAAAAATAAATAATAAAACCAATAAATAAAGGAGAAAAAATGATCAAAGTCTTTGTTGACTCAGGAAGTAGTATAAAAGAGCATGAAAAGGAAAAATATAACGTGGAGATATTGCCATTGAAATTATTGATTAAAGATAAAGAATATTTAGATGGTATAAATTTATCAATGGAAGAATTTTACAACGCTTTAATCAATGAAAATCAGTTTCCAAAAACTTCATTACCATCATTAGAAGATGCCAAGAATAAAGTTGATGAATGTGTTAAAGAAGGGCATAGTGTAGTAATTCTGACAATTTCTTCTGGTATATCAGGTACATTTAATGCTTTAAATATCTTATTTAGTGATTATGAAAATGTAAAAGTAATAGACACACAAACGGCAGTAGGAGGAATGAGAATAATAGTAAATGAAATAAATAAATATAGAGATTATTCATTAGATTTTGTTGTAGAAAAAATCAATCAATTGATACCCAAAATAATGGTTTTTGCGGTACCTGAAACTTTAACATATTTACATCGAGGAGGAAGACTAAGTAAGATAGGTTATGCAGCAGGTTCATTATTAAGAATAAAACCAATAATCCAATTAAAATATGGAGTAAATGTGGCTCATAAAACAATTGGTTTGAAGAAAGCAATGGATATTATTATCTCTAAACTAAAAAATTGCGATGTAAATTATCCTATTGTTCCGTCTTTTACTTATTCAGATGAAAATTTAGATAAACTTATTGATAAAACACCTTTACAATATCGAAAAGCAATGATAGAAAAAGATAATCTTGACCCCGCAATAGCTTGTCACTGGGGACCTAATGCATTTGGATATATTTTTGTTAGTAAATAAAATTACCACAAAATTACTTAACTATATAATGTCTAAAAATATAAAAGTCCATAAGAATACATATAAAATTACATAAAAATATAGAAAAATATTTACTCTTTTGCTTTAATGAATTATAATATAAAAGAAAGAAGGTGTACAATATGTTTAATTTTCTAACTTCGGTTATTAAACTTGCTGAAGAAACTACAACAACACAAGAACCTATAACTTTTACTGAAATACTAAATACTATTATCACATGGATTAGTACTGAAGGTGTAAAATTAGTTATTGGTGTTGTAGTACTATTCATTTTATTCAAAATCATTAATTTTATCTCTAACAGATTCAAGAAAAGAATGCAAAAGAAAGATAGAGATAAAACTATTACTGCTGTTCTATATCAAGTAATTCGTAAAGGACTAAAGATATTAGCTATTTTATTATTCCTAGGATTTGTTGGTATTGACACAGCTGGTATTGGTACTGCTATTGCTTCTCTAGGCGTTGCTTTAGGTTTAGCTTTACAAGGATCTTTAAGTAATTTAGCTGGTGGAATTGTAATTTTAATTTTAAGACCATTTAAAATTGGAGATTGGGTTGAAGCTCAAGGTGAAAGTGGTTCAGTAGAATCAATTGGTATTTTCTACACGACTTTAGTAACAGCAGATAACAAGATTGTTATGATTCCTAATGGTGTATTAGCAAATGGAACAATGGTTAACTATTCAACAAAAGAACTTCGTCGTGTCGATTTTGAATTCTCTATTAGCTATGATGAAGACTACGAAAAAGCTAAAAGTGTTATTTGGGAAGTTATTGGTAAGACAAATAATATTTTAGATGATCCAAAACCGTTTGTAAGACTTAAAACACATGGAGAAAGTTGCATAGGTATTGTTACAAGAGTATGGGTTAAAAATGAGAATTACTGGAGCGTTTATTTTGATATGATGGAATCAATTAAATCTGAATTTGATAAAGCTAATATTGAAATTCCATATAATCAATTAGATGTTCATATTAAAAATAAATAAAGTTATTAATCGGTTATAAAATAACCGATTTTTAATTTATATTATTAAATTTTTTGATGATTTATGATATAATAATTTGAAAATACTTATAATATAAATAATAAATTATGAAAGGATAAATTATGGAAAATTTCACTAAAATTGTAAAAGAATTAATTGATGTAGTTTATAAAGAAGAATATCAAAATATAAAAGCTTCCGCAAAACTAATCTACGAATCAATTAAAGAAAAAGGACTACTACATGTATTTGCTACTGGTCATTCACACATGATGGCAGAAGAACTTTTTTATCGAGCAGGTGGATTAGTTACTGTTAATCCTATATTAAGACCTTTTTTAATGCAGCATGAAGGAGCAATCAGCAGTACTAAATTTGAAAGATTACCTGGTATTGCAAAGGTATTATGGGATGGATTAGACGTAAATCCTAATGATCCTTTTATTGTTGTTTCCAACTCTGGTATTAATGCTGTTCCCATTGAGTTTGCCCAAATAGCTAGAGAAAAAGGACATAAAGTAATAGTTATCACTAGTGTGGAATCATCAAAAAAACTTAAAAGTAGGACTTTAGATAATAAACACTTGTATGAATGCGGTGACATTGTAATAGATAATCATGTTCCTCATGGTGATGGTGTTATAAATACTAAATATGGAAACATAGGTGCTGTAAGCTCAATAATTTCAAGTTATATAGCGCAGTCACTGGTACTTGAAATTGTAAACTTGTACATTGAGAACTCATTAATTCCGCCAATTTATATGAGCGCAAATATAGATGGTGGTGATGAACACAATAAAAAATTATATGAAGAATATAAGAAAAGAGTAAAAAGTTTATATTAATAAAGCCAAAAAAATTAGATACATTTTAAATAACAAAGATATACAAAGTTATATATAAATATTAATGATGATTTAATAA
>JAZNJG010000083.1:0-10755 GCA_045577945.1 Bacilli bacterium
TAATAAAAGATGTTATTAATAAGATAAATAATCAAATAATATAAAATAAGGAAGAAATTATGTATATAGTTAAACTAAAGAGAAACGAAGAAAAAAATATAATAAATGGCTTCCCTTGGGTGTATGCCAATGAAGTTAGTAGTGTAGAGGGAAAAGATGTACAAGGTAGTGTTTGTAAGGTGATATCATTTGATGGTAGATTTATTGGGATAGGTTTTATTAATCATTCATCGAAAATTTTTGTTAGAATGCTTTCTAATAAGGAAGAAGAGGTGGATGAAAAATTTTTTTATAATAGAATAAAGAAAAGTAATGAATATCGATTGAATTTAGGATATAGTGATAATTATAGAGTAGTATTTAGCGAAAGTGATTTGTTACCAGGGTTGATAGTAGATAAATATGGAGAGTATCTATCGGTTCAATTTTTATCTTTAGGAATGGAAATAAGAAAAAAGATGATTATTGAAATTTTAGTTAAGATATTTAATCCTAAAGGAATTTATGAGAGAAGCGATGTTAGTGTTAGAGAAAAAGAAGGATTAAAAGAGTTCAAAGGATTAATCTATGGAACGATAAATGAAGATATAATTATAAATGAAAATGGTTTAAAATTATATGTTGATGTAGAAAACGGGCAAAAGACAGGATACTTTTTAGATCAAAAAGAAAACAGAGACAATATAAGACATTATGTAAAAGATAAAGAAGTATTAGATTGTTTTTGTAATGTTGGGGGCTTTTCACTATGTGCAAGTTTGAATGGTGCAAAATCTGTCACAAGTTTAGATATAAGTGAGAGAGCTATTAACGAGGTTAATAGAAACGCTAGTTTAAATGGGTTTAATAATATAACAACTATCACTTGTGATGTATTTGAAAAACTAAGAGAATATAAAAAAGAAGGTAAAAAATTTGATGTTGTTATTTTAGATCCCCCCGCATTTATTAAATCGATTGATACAGTAAAAAAGGGATATGCTGGCTATTTAGATATTAATACATTAGCATTAAAAATTGTTAAAGAGGGAGGCTACTTGATAACATGTAGTTGTTCTCAACACTTAACACTGCCTTTATTTAGTAAATTACTAGATGAAAGTGTGAATCATGCAAAAGTGAAAGCAAAACTTGTGGAAATGAGATATCAAGCGCGTGATCATGCCTCTTTAATAAATCTTTCTGAGTCATTGTATTTAAAGGTAGCTATATTGAATATAATTTAGTATAAATATAATTTACAAACAAGTTTAGGAGATAATATGAAAATAGCTGTTAGTGCGTGTTTATTGGGCTATAATTGCAAATATAATGGAGGAAACAATTATAATCAGAGAATAATAGAATTAGAAGGAAAATATGAACTTGTTCCTATTTGTCCTGAATGTTTTGGTGGGTTAACAACTCCAAGATTTCCATCAGAAATAATAAATAAAGAAAATGTAATTAAAGTAATATCTAAAGAAGGCAAAGATGTGACAACGAATTTTATAGAAGGAGCTAGAATAGCATATAATATTATTGAGAAAAATAATATTAAATACGCGATTCTTAAGTCTAATAGTCCATCTTGTGGAGTAGGAAAAATATACGACGGTTCTTTTACGGGTAAAATAGTGGATGGTGATGGTGTAACATCTAAACTATTTAAGGAAAAAGGGATTGTTTTGTTTACTGAAAATGATGATATAAATATATAGATATTTGTTAAAATGGAGAATAAGTTATGAGAGATTTATTGACATTAGTAAAGGTTAATTTATCTGAATATATGAGATTTCTATCTAAAGTAAAGAATAAACTGAGGATATCAATTATCTTTTCATATATTTTAATAATTAGCTTTTACTTACTAATGATGTATGGGTTATATTATTTATTTAGCTTGTTAAGTCCAGTATTTAAAGATAGCGAGTGTCCTCAGTTAATAATTGCGGTTGTGATAGCAATAGTTACTATATTTACATTAATAAAATCATATATGAGTGCCAATAGTTTTATCTTTAATACTAAAGATTATGAACGGCTATTTTGTCTCCCAATTCAACCGAAAATTATTGTAATATCAAAGATTTTGAGTTTGTATTTATATTTACTAATCTTTTCGATGATATTAATTATACCAGCGTATTTAACATATGTGGGAATTATAGGATTAAATTTTTGGTTTTTGATTAGGTTTGTAATATATTTGTTATTGATTCCGGTTGTTCCGATGGTATTAGGAACCATCCTTAAATTTGCTTTAGAGTGTCTTAACGCTACACAATTTGTAAAAAATATTTTAAATGCCTTATTCTATGTTGCTTTGTTGGGATATTTTACTATAAAGTTCAGTACAATAATCAATAATTTTGGGAAAGATGATTTGGTAAGCGTTGAATATATATTAGATTGGTTCTTTAATTTTAATATATTTGGTAAGATTGGATTTTATAGTATAGAGAGTGACAATTACTTGTTATATTTATTATATATTATTGTTTCAGTTGCATCGATTATTGGAATTGTTTATTTGCTAGGATACTTTTATAAGCACATCAATAATAAAATGATTAATAGAAAAAATAAACATAAAACAAAAGTTATCAAGTATAATCAAGTTAGAGGAACAATTTTTGTGCTTTTAAAGAAAGAAATAATGATAATTAGAAAAATACCAACTTATTTGTCTAAGACATTAATAGGTCCTATTGCGGCGTTAATTTTAATGTTTATATTGTTATATAATGATGAGATGAGAAACTTATTAAATCAATTTCTGAGTGCAATAGGAATATATAAAAGAGATGAAGAAGATGTTATTTTCTTTATATGTCAAATAATTATATTATTATGCTACTCGATGTCTACAACATCATCTAGTTTATCAATTGAAGGGGACAGATTTTGGGTATTAAAAACGTTGCCGGTTAAATGGTCTACAATTATAATTGCTAAAATACTCGTTAATGTAATTCTATCATTACCATTACTTTTGATTACTGCATTGATTTTGTATTTTAAATTATCACCTAGTATAAACGTTTTAATGTATGGATATTCAGTGATAGTTTTATATATAATTTCGATTTCTATTTTGGGGATGTATTTTGATGTTAAACATCCAAGGCTGAATGCTGAAAGTTATGGAGACCAAATAAATAAAGGACGCGCAATTACATTAACAACAGTGTTTTCGTTTGTAATTGTAGCATTTATCGCATTAATAACATATACAATGTATGAAATTGTTTCAATGTCTCAAATGATGAAATACGAATTAGCGTTATGTTTTGCTTGTTTCTTATTAGTACTAGTGGTATCGGTAAATGGTATAAAGAAACATTATCATAGAATACAATAATTAGATTTAAATTAATATAAAAATAGGAGAAAAAAATGTTAGAGATTTATGGATTAGAAAAAACATATCCAGGTGGAAAGAAAGCTGTGGATAATGTTAATATAAAGATTAATGATGGAGAAATCTTTGGCTTTATTGGCCATAATGGAGCTGGTAAAACTACTACGATTAAATGTGTTGTTGGGATTTTAACTTTTGATAAGGGAGAAATCTATGTTAATTCGCATAATGTTAAAACTGAAAGTCTATTATGTAAACAAATAACTGCATATATTCCTGATAATCCTGATTTATATGAGATGTTGACAGGGATTCAATATTTAAATTTTATTAGTGACATATATAAGATAAGTAAAGTTGAAAGAAAAGAATCAATTAGTAAATATTCTAAAATGTTTGAATTAGATAAATCATTAGGTGATGCTATATCTTCATATTCACACGGTATGAAACAAAAATTAGCTTTAATTAGTGCTTTGATTAGAAAACCAAAGTTATTGATTCTTGATGAGCCTTTTGTGGGGCTTGATCCTAAAGCTTCATTTCTTGTTAAAGAAGTAATGAAGGAAATGTGTAAGACGGGCACTTCGATCTTTTTTTCAACTCATGTATTAGAAGTAGCAGAAAAACTTTGTGATAAGGTAGCTATAATTAAAGATGGTAAGATAGTTGCTACTGGTACAATGGAGGAAGTTAAGGGAGATAAATCGTTAGAGGATGTCTTTCTTGACTTAGAAAATCATGACTAATCTATGGCTTTTAATAAAGACTAGTTTATTAGATTCATTTCCGATAATTAATAAATTAAGAAAAAAAAGAAAATCACAAGCATTGCTATTAGCGTGTATATTAGTATATTTGTTAATATTTTTAGGAATAACTATATATATGTTAATGTTTGCGGGACTTTTTAAGGATGCTAAAGAGCCACAGTTAATATTAATGATGGGTGTAGTTTTCGGTGCAGTTTTGATATTTTTTCAAACGCTATCTAAAGCTAATAGCTTCATATTTAGAACGAAAGACTATAATTTATTAATGACATTACCAATAAGTCTTAAAACTATTGTAGCATCGAAGTTAATAAGTTTATATATATTTAACTTTTTCTTTGCGTTTACAATAATGTTGCCAATATATATAGCATATTCAATTATCAATGGATTTAACGGAGTGATGTTTGGAATATATTTAATAGTAGTTATATTAATGCCTTTATTTCCTACGGCATTATCTAGTCTATTTGCTTTTTTGCTTGGATATATACCTTTAAAACCAAAGGTTAAAAACATTCTCTCAACAATTTTATATCTTGTATTCTTTATTTTATTCTTTAGTTTTTATATGAAATCAATGGATGCTACTGAGGATGAGATGATGCAAGGGGTTGCCGATCTATATAAGACTTTTGGCAAAGTGTACTTTTTATCGAACATGATTTTTTCAACTTTTTATGAGTTGAATATATTAAATTTATTAATTTATGCTCTAATATCAATTGGATCAATAACTTTGTTTGTTATACTTGTATCTTTCTTCTTTAAATCATTTAATAATTTTACAAATAGACATATTTATAATAAGAACTACGAAATAAAGAAAGAAAAATACAAAACAAATGGTGAGATTAAAACACTGTTTATAAAAGAACTTAGAAATTATATTAGTCTTCCTAGCTATATCATGAATACTATTGTTGGGCCAATAATATCAATAATTATGACAATTTACTTATCATTAGAATTAGAAGGCTTACTAGAACAAGTATTTGAATCAACAAATCAATTGTCTGAAGTATCTTTAATGGGGATTATGTCCTGTCTGTTGATTTTTCTTGTAACAATGATTTCTACTTCAAGCAGTTCAATCTCATTAGAAGGAAAATCTTTTTGGATTTTAAAGAGTTCTCCAGTTAAGACTAAATCAGTATTTATTAGTAAGATGTTACTAAATATTCTTTTAACAGTTCCTTTTGTAATTATAGATATTTTAATTGCGGGGGTAATTATGAAAGTTAAATGGTATGTCATGATTTTAGCGTCTTTAGCACCAATAGTGCTTTCTATAACATTTTCTATTTTAGGATTATTCTTTAACATATTGTTTCCAAAATTTACGTATGATAATCCTTTGAAAGTTATAAAGCAAGGATTACCAGTTGGTTTAAATATGTGTGCTTCATTGGTAGTATCACTAGTTGTGTTTATATTTCATTTAATTATTGCAATGGTTTTAGGAGATGTATTAGCTTTTGTGTTAGATACAATCTTTAGTGTAATTATTTTAATAATATCTGTAATTTTACTTAAGAAAATTGGAACCAACAAATATGAAAGGATTAATGCATAGTATTTTATTCAATAATCATAAAACTTTAAAATTCGACCAAAAATTACCCTAAAATCGATTTTCAGCACTTTTACAACTGATTAATCATGAAAAAATATAATCAATTAAAACTTAAATATCGGGAGAACTTTTTCTCCCTTTTTTTATTTGTTTTTTAATTATAATATGTTATAATAAGTTAAATTTAAATTATTAAAAATGACATAAATATACAAATTAGAAAAGGAGAAGTCATGAATCGATATTTAAAACAAACCGTTTTAACGCTATTATTTGCTTTTGTTATTTGCTTGTTTGGATGCAGTACTGAATTGACATATACTGTAACATTTGTTGATGAGTTTAATGGAAACAATGTACAGACTATTGTTGAAAACAATTTAGTAAGCAAACCTGCCGACCCAACTCATGAAGGATATAATTTCATAGGATGGTATACAATTATAAATAGTGAATCAGGTGAATCTGAAGAAGTACTATTCGATTTTGATACACAAATTACTAAAGATTACACTTTAAATGCTAAATATGAAAAGCAAGAAATATTCTATAATGTTACAATAAAAGTTCAAAATACAGGAAATAATTATGACAATGTAAAAGAATATCAATTAAAAGTAAAAGAAAATAGTAAAATAGATGCTGAAGAATTAAATAAAATAGACACTTTAAAACCAGGATTTAAGTTTTTAGGATACTATTTAGAAACATCAAATACAGAATTTGATTTAGAAACACAAATCACAAGTGATATCACTTTAGTTGCTAAGTATGAAGAAATATTCTATACAGTTATAATAAAAGTTCAAAATACAGGAAATAATTATAACAATGTAAAAGAATATCAATTAAAAGTAAAAGAAAATAGTAAAATAGATGTTGAAGAATTAAACAAAATAGACACTTTAAAACCAGGATTTAAGTTTTTAGGATACTATTTAGAATCATCAAATATAGAATTTGATTTAGACACACAAATCACAAGTGATATCACATTAATTGCAAAGTATGAAGAAATATTTTATACAGTTACAATAAAAGTACAAAATACAGAGGATGATTTGGATGAATTAAAAGAATATCAATTAAAGATAAAAGAAAATAGTAAAATAGATGCTGAAGAATTAAATAAAATAGATACTTTAAAACCAGGATTTGACTTCCTAGGATACTATTTAGAATCATCAAATACAATTTTTGATTTAGAAACACAAATCACAAGTGATATTGTATTAATGACAAAATATGAAAAAATAAGAGAAATATTTATAGTAACATTTTATGATAGATTAGGTAAGGAAATTGCTAAAGTAGATGTAAAAGATGGTGATCCAGCAATAGCACCTGAACTACCAGTTGACAATGGATACGAATTTATTGAGTGGGATACAGATATCTCAGTAATCACAGAAAACATAGATGTATATGGAATATATGATATAGTTAACTACACAATAACTTATGATGGTGATGATGATGGAGATAACCCTAAAGAGTATGACACAGAAACAAAAGATATCAAATTGAACGATATTGAATTAGAAGGATATCGTTTTAAAGGATGGTATTTAGAGAAAACTTATGAGAATAAAGTAGAAGTAATCAAAAAAGGAAGTTACGGTGATTTAGTATTGTATCCTTATTTTGAAAAAATAAAATATGTAACGGTTGATTTTGATGTAAATGGTGGAAAACTACTAGGATATACTGACAGACAAGAAGTTAATAACTATACAATTACTAAATATAATGGAGATTATTTTAAAGATTATCTAGCGAATGTCTTTATCTATGACTTTGAAAAAGATCCGCAAGCAAGATATTCTTTGAGAATTGCTTTAAAAGAGGAAGTAAATAATAATGAAAAAAAATATATTGTTTCTGATTATATAGAATCAGGTGAATATAGTAGTAATCATCCTTTCAGTGATTGTAAATACGTTATTGTTGTGGCTGAACAAGGAAAATATTATAATGCAGTATTAAGCAATTTAGAAAAAGGTTTGGAAGTAAAACTTCCTGGACTTGAAAATTCCGATACAGAAGATGTTACTATCAGCGCTACCTATATCAAAGGTGGTGAAGGAAAACATGTCTTTGAAGATGGTGATTTCTTGCCAATTCCAATGTACAAAGGCTATATTTTTGAAGGTTGGTTTGATGAAAATGATGTTAAACACGAGCAAATAACTTTAGAAACTAATGAAAACATTAATCTAACCGCAAAATGGATAGTTGATGTAAATGCCCCAGCCGTAGAAGTAGAAAGAATATTATCAGATATTAGTGAAATGCTATCTGGATATATTAGTAAAGACTTAAATCTTTTCACAGTAGATGAAGAATCTGGAGCAACTTTAGAATGGTTTAGTAATGATGAAGAATTAATATCTAAAGAAGGTAAAGTTAATTGTGTTATAGGACAATATAAAACAACTGCACTAACTGTAAAGATTAACTACCTTGGTAAAGAAACTACTCATTCATTTGGCGTTAACTTAGCAAGAGGTTATAAGGACATTTATAATGGTGGAGTTATTGCGGGGTATAATTATTTTAGTACAGTACCTGATGATACAACTTTAAAGGAAGTAGATATATTGTATTGTCCATTTGCGACTGCAGGAACTAATGGACATGTTACTAATATGGTTTCTTTTGGAAATTATGTGAAGAAATATGTTGATAAAGCCCATTCATATGGAGATTATGTAATTATATGTGTTAGCACATCAGAGTTAGCTACTGTTGCAGCTAGTGATAATTTAATTGATATATTTGTAGAAGATATAATTACTTGTATAAATGATTATGATATCGATGGAGTTGATATTGACTGGGAAACACCAACTGTAGCCACAAAAACTAATTTCACAAAATTAATGAAGAAATTATACACTAGAGTCAAAGAAAATAACAATTCTCATATTGTAACCGCTGCAACAGCCGGTGGTCCATGGCAATATCCTCGCTTTGATTTAGAAAACTCAATAAAATATATTGATTTTATAAACTTAATGACATATGATTTACAAACAAATTCTAATTCAACACATCATAATGGATTGTATAGATCAAGTAAAGGATATACATTAACTCAATGTACAATTGACCAATCAATACCTTTATATAATGCAGTAAATGTTCCAAATAGTAAAATACTTGTTGGAATTCCATTTTATGGACGAAAATTTATAAACACAGAAGGCATTGGGAAAGCGTCAGCAGCTGGTGGTTCAATTAACCAAGAAAATATATATAATCAATACCTAAAGAATACTCCAGCAGGAGTAACACTAGGGTTTGATGATGAATGTAAAGTTCCGTATATCTATGATAGCAATAATAAATTGTTTATTTCTTATGATGATGAAAGAAGTATCGCATACAAAGCGGATTACATTAAAGAAAAAGGCTTAGCAGGTATGATGTATTGGCAAAACGCTCAAGACTACCAACATAAATTATTAAATGCAATGTATAAAGCAAAAGATGTAATGAAGTGGTCATAACAAGTATATCATAACATATTTGTCATAACGGAAAAATAAAGAAAGAAGACTATAACAATTTGTTATGGTCTTTTTATTATTTATGTATATTAATCAATATTTGAATTTTTTCCTAAATAGTTTATAATATAAATAATAATTAAAAAAGGGCAAAAAAAATAAAAAAATTCGTTTTATATGTAGGAGGGATAGATATGAAGCGATTGATTCAGGAGCTTACAAATGCTTCAAAAACAGATAAAGAAAATATTTTAGAACAAATATACAATAAATATGGAAAGTTATTTTATAATATAGTTTATGATATAAGCAAAAATCATGATTTTTCCCTTGAAACGATTAATGATATAATCCTTTATATATGGAATAATCATAAAAAATTAGACAATCTAACGAATCCTTTGGCATACGTAAATATGATGCTATATAACAAAGCAATAGATTATTATAGGAAAAACAAAAGAAGAATTGTTGATTTTATTGATGAAAAACATATTGATATTCTTTCAGAGAAAGAAGATGAGATTAGGAAAATTGAAAACAAATTAATTGTTGATGAAATGCTTTCAAGACTTAATGAAGATGAAAGAAATGTCATAATATTAAAATATGCTTATGAGCAATCATTAAATGAAATATCAAATACTTTGCAAATTTCAATTAAAAAAGTAAGATTAAGACTAGAGAAAGCAAACAAAAAAATAATGTTAATTAAAGAAAGTTCAAAGAAAGGAGATAAATAGAAAATATGAGTAATTTTGAAATTAATCTAAGTAAATTCAATGAAGAAATGATTGGAAATAGATTTAAAGATTTTGACGATTCAAATAATTTATTGGATTTTAATTATATTCTAACTAATATAGATAATAAGAAAAAATCAAAACATAATTTTAAAATTAAGTTTCTAAAATTGGCTATTAGTTCTTTTATAATAATTTTCGCTTTAATTCTTATGTTTATCCCTAAAAAACAAAGTTTGACTCTTGATGAAATAAATAAAATATACACATACAATGCTAAAAAACTGTTAGCACAGGATTATATAATAGATGATAAAATAATGGATTATTTAGATGAATATAAAGTTCTTTCCGCAAAACAAATATTTATTTTAGATAATCAGAATGAAAAACTAGATAAATATGAAAAAGATAATAAAGTAGAAACAATAATTTGTGATGTTATTTATAATGGCGAAGGAGAAAAAATACTTATCTTCATAGGTGAAGAGATTTTAACCTGCCGATTGGCAAACAACCAAACTAATACATATAATTTAAATGAAAGTTTTGGATATAGAAATCCAAACGTACAAGATTATATTACTATTAATGATGACCATGTAATAGTTAATAATAATCTAAAACAAGACATTATAACTAATGAAACTAAAAAATTAGAAGATAATTACATTGTAACAAGTGATAATAATGTTATTTTTGAAGTGTATAATCAAAATGGATTTAGAAATATTAAGATTAATAAAGACACAATTATAAAGGACAGCACTAATAATATATTGGATATAATAGATATAGCTAATGG
>JAZNJG010000084.1:0-8211 GCA_045577945.1 Bacilli bacterium
ACCAATAAATACAATAAAGATAATAAATAAAGTTAATGGTAATGAATATTATGAAATAGAAAATAGTACAATAATATATGATAAAGATAACATGGTTATATCATTAGATGAACTAAATATTGGTTCATTAGTATTGATTGAATATTATCAAGATAAGAAAATTAAATCAATAAAAGTTTTAGATGGTGAATACGAAAAAATAGAAGAAGAATTCATTATAGAAATAATTGAAACAGAGGGCAATAGAAAGTATTATAACAATGGAATAGAGATTATTTTAGATAACATTAATATTCTCAATGATAAAGGAATAACTGAAGATATAATATCACTAGAAAATGGCTCTATGATAAGTTTTAAAGGAATATTATTTAATAATAAATACTATGCAAATTCAGTAATTAAAAAGTCATTACAATATGAAACCATTAGTGGAACGATAAAATTTATTTATGGCGATTACCGTATAGAATTAAATAATTACGATAAAATAATAAGTTTTGATCGATTATTTGAGATAAAAGATCAAGATAATAATGATATAAGATTAATCGAACTAAAAAAGAATGATAATTTGGAAATAGAAGGATATTTTCATGGGCAATATTTTTATGCAATTAATGTAAAATATACTAAATATGTATATGTGGAACCTACTTATTATCCAATTTCTGGAGAAGTTATCTTACAGGAAATAAACGATGAATACTTATTAACAAGTCATTATAAGCTATTTTATGATGCAAATATTGATAAAGAAGAAAGTATATTAGTAGACAGTACACATATTGGTCGTAAAATATTTATAACAGGATATTTCTCAGATGGGGTATTTTATGTTGAATCTGCTCACCTTCGATTTGATATTTCATATGGGAAAAGTACAGATGATATTCTATTTATAAACGATGAATATATTAGATTAAAAAATTTAGATAAATATTTATATTTAAAAGAAGATACTATATGCTATGATAAAGAAGGTAATATAATTGATTATCAAGACATATATGCAAACTCTAATGTTACAATTAATTATGAAATTATTGATAACGTTTATTATATTATAGATATAAATGTTTTAATTCCATATCTAATGAGCAATAAAACATATGTGGAAACATGTTTATTTGATAAATTGGAAAACAGCACAATATCACTATTAAAATATTTAGATAATGAATTATCGTACAATAAATTTTACCTATCTTCGGAAACAAAAATTGTAGATATAGAAAATCAACCACTAACTAAATATGATTTATGGCATGGTGATATTGTTGAGGTTGACTATACAATACTAGAATACCGAGATCAAACTATTATGCGAATGAATCAAATAAAGAAAATAGCAAATAGTAATATTGAATATAAAACAGAATCTCTAGACTGTTATTTTGTTAGAAAAGCATTTGATACTTTATATGTACATAAAGATCAACAAATATTAATTAATTTAAAAAATGGAATTGAAGTATATGATGAACATCAACAAAAATCTATACTAAATTGCTATGGTTCAATCAATCTATTAGAGGGAGATCACATTAAATTAGAATGGAAGGTATATGAAACAGGCAAAGAATTATATAAAATTACCTTCTTAGACAGAGAATCTGGAGTGAAAGAAAATAAAATATATACTGGAACAATTAAAAAAGTTAATAACCTAACTCTTGTTTTTGATGATTTTAAAATTCAAACCATAGGAGGATACTTTAATATTAAGAATGAATTAATAACAAATGTTAATGTTGGGGATTTGGTAGAAATTCATTATGAAGAATATAAAGAATACGGTGAAACAGTAATAAAATATCAAAAATTAGTAAAATTAGGAGGAACATTCAAAGTCGAACTTTATACAGGTGATAAACTATATCAAACTGAAACGGTAACGGCTTATAGTCCATATACTTTACCTGTTTTTGAAAGTGATTTTTCCGCAAAATTTAATGGTTGGAATTATTTGGGAGTACTATATACAGATAGCATAGATGCATACAAAGATATGAAAGTATATCTAAATACAGATTGTATATTTACTTTTGAATATGGCGATGAGATAACAATTACGGGTATGCAAGACAATAACATTACGGATGTAAAATTACCTAATACAATATTAAATAAACCAGTTACAAAAATTGGTGATTATGCATTTAGAAATAATAAAAATATATTAAGTTTTGACAGTTGTGATGTTAAAAAACTAACAATAGGTAGAAATGCATTTTCTGGTTGCAAAAATTTAGTAACTATTAATTTACAAGAAACTGATTTTATATGTAACCAGTATGCTTTTTCTGAATGTACTTCGCTTGTAAACTTTATTTCACACTATAAAATAAAAGGACAAACTTATTCCTTATTTAAAGGATCAACATCTATTAAAGAAGTGACATTTGATGAGAGTGTAACAGAAATAAACGCATACTGCTTTGAAAATTGTGTTAGTTTAGAAAAAGTAACTTTCTTAGGAAAGGTAACAAAAATAGGAGAAAAAGCATTTTATAATTGTGAAAAACTTACAGATATAGACTTCTCAAATGTAGAAATCATTTCTTCAAAAGCTTTTTATAATAACATCTTTATAGAGAAGATAAATTTACCAAGTATAAAGACAATAGCTGATTATGCATTTGGAAATTGTAAAAGTCTAAAAGAGATTGTTATTGGAAATACACTAGAGTCTTTAGGCTCTAGAACGCTTTACAACTGCATAAATATTGAAACAATAACGACACCATTTATCGGCACTAGTATAGTATATTTATATCATATAGGAGTATTCTTTGGGGGAGAAGAAATGGAGAACGCATATAGATGCGTAATTAATGATAACGAAGTGTATGATAGAACATTTATATTCTATGTGCCAATGTCTTTAAAGACAGTAAATATTACAAAAGTATCTGCTGAGAATATGTATAAATTTACTTTCGAAGGGTGTAAGTATATTAGCAGTATAAATTATATTGAATAAAAAAATAGAACTAATTTATAATAGCCATATTATAAGTTAGTTCTTTTTTATATATACTTTTCTATATTATATTATTTTCTATATTATATCATTTTCTATATTATATTATTTTCTGTATTAAATATTTAAAATTAAATATTTAAACTTTAAATGTTAATATTGATAAAAGTCTTGTATTGAAAAAATAACAATAAAATGATAAAATATTATAAGAAAAATTATAATATTTTACAAAGGTGAAGTTATGAGTAAATATTTAATGATAGATTTTGGTTCAACATTTACCAAATTAACGGCAGTTGATTCAGAAAAAGAAGACATTATTGCTACTGCATCTCATTTTACAACAGTAGATACAGATATTACAATTGGCTATGAAAATGCTTTAAACGCCTTATATGAAAAAATTGGTGAAAAAATTGTCTTTGATAAAACTATAAGTTGTTCATCAGCTGCGGGTGGCTTGAAAATGTGTGCTATTGGTTTAATTGAAGAATTAACTGTTGAGGCTGCAAAAAGAGTGTGTTTAGGGGCAGGAGCAAAAGTAGATATGGTTTTATCACATCATATCACTAAATCGGAAGTTGAAAAAATAATTAAAATGAAAATTGATATTATTTTGCTTGCGGGGGGAACAGATGGCGGAAATAGCGAATGTGTCCTTTATAATTGCGAAATGCTTGGAAAAGCTGGAATAAAGATACCTGTTGTCTTTGCGGGAAATAAGTGTTGCGTAGATGAAATCAAAGAATTATTTGAAAAGTATAATATGAATGGTTACATTTGTGAAAATGTTATGCCAAAAATTAATGTTCTTAATTTGCCAAATGCTAGAGAAAAAATAAGAGAACTTTTCTTAACTAATATTATTGAAGCAAAAGGCATAAAGAAAATAGAAAAAGTAATTGATAAAGTGATTTTACCAACTCCTGAAGCAGTACTAAATGCTGCCGAATTATTATCAAAAGGGTATATGCATGAGTTTGGCCTAGGTGAGATAATTCTTTATGATATAGGGGGAGCCACAACTGATATGTACTCAATGTGTGCCTACTCCGCCAAAAGAAGTGATGTAGTACTAAAGGGATTAGAAGAACCGTATGCTAAAAGAACAGTTGAAGGTGACTTAGGTATGAGGTATTCAGCCATTGGTATTGCTTCATCACTTACAACAGAAGAAAAAAGAATGCTTAAAGAAGATCAAAATATTGATATAGAAAAAGAAGCGGAATTTCGTAATGCCAATCCTGATGTAATATTTGATGATGAATTAGGAATAAAGGTTGATACGATTTTGGGAGGTGTATGTGTGGATAAGGCTACACATAGACATGTTGGTATAATGGAAGAAGTGTACACACCACTTGGAATGGCGTATAATCAAACAGGAAAGGATTTATCACATGTGGGGTTTGTGATTGGAACTGGAGGAGTATTGATTAATTCAAAAAATCCAAAAGAAATTTTAGAAAAATCTTTATATAGAAGAGATTTTCCTCTAGAATTAAGACCTATCAATCCTCAGTATATGATTGATAAAGATTACATTTTAGCATCAATGGGATTGCTGAGCAAAATAGATCCTTTATTGGCTTTAAAAATAATGAAAAAACACATCGTTCAAATATAAATAAAAAATAAAGCAAGTATGAAGATAATAATGTTATATTATAACATTAGTTCTATTAATACTTGCTTTTTTATTTATTTAAATCTTGTTCGATAGCTGCATTTTTTACATAATTCTTCTGTTAGTTTTTTACATTTAAGATTAGTTAAATAATTAACATATCTATCTGAAGAGAGAATATCTTCAAAAGAATCAGTAAATATATTACCTAAAGATATTACTCCATCCTTATCTAAGCAACAAGGTACAACAGTCCCATCACTTAAAATGCCTAAATGACTTATTCCTCCTTCACATGTTCCAACGTCAGAAACGAAAGGTAAGTCTAAACTAGGCCATGTGAACTCCTCATCGATTGAGAAGAAAACATGATCTAATAACTTATGTGATTTCCCATATGGACTTTTTACACACTTTGTATTAAGTTTTTCCTCAAAGTACTTTATCGCAAAAGATTCATCAAAAGAACCCCATACCCTTAGAGAAATATAGGTATCTTTATTTCTTTTAATAAGATTAATAATATTATTATAGTAATTTAAATCATTATATTTAGCTTGTAACGAAATATTAATCTGCCTTATATTTGAAAGATCAAAACTATCATTGATTAAAGTTCCATTTGTTGTAAGGTTAATATGAAATCCTTTTTCCTTACTTATATTAATAATCTCATTTATGTTCCTGTGAAGAAGAGGTTCACCCTGAACGTGTAAGTATATATAATCGGTATATGGTTTTATTTCATCTAAAATGTGAGAAAATTCAGATGTGCTCATCTCTTTATTTTTCTTTTTGGTCTTTACACAAAAAGGACAATTAAGATTGCAATAATTTAGTATTTCAACATAAATTCTCTTAAATCTTTTTTTCATAATTGTTATACCTATTTAAACTACGCTTATTTTACATTAACTATGTTTAATGCTGTCTATGTCTACATAGTAAAAATCTTTATATTGATATACTTTTATCTTATAATTAATAATTGATAATGGATTCTGTATACTACAATAAATTAAGTTACTTTTGTATTCATTATTATTTTCATCAATGCAGGTTACGATAAATGGAACTATACCAGACAATTCTTTTTTAAATATCTGATTAACATCCATAATTGTACATTCTCTAAATACATTTCTTTCAAGAGCTTTATTAGCATTATATACAAATGAATAATATTTATATAGCAATATTAAATAGTAGATAAAAACAGGAAGAAAAACCACAACAAGACCAATGCTGAAAACTAAATTCCACGAATAAACAATCGATTCGCTTGGATCATTATTTTTAACGTAGACATTTATTTTATCCCCTTTAGAATAATCTTTGGAATTGTTAAATGTTCCTTTATATAATTTCCCCTCAACAATATAAGAATATCTTATGAAGTTTTCTTCATCAGTGTCAACAATAAAATCTACTGTTGCCTCTACTCTATAACCGTTAAAGTAAAAATCTAATGTTTTAGCACCATTTGATAGACCAAATATCAAAAAAACAAAAGTAGCTATGAGAACTAAATGATTTATTATTAAGTTTAATTTTGGTAAAGATTTCATAAGTTATTTCCCTTCTAACTTTTTTATTTTTTATAGGATTTTAAAATATTATATATTACTTATTATATATGTTTTTTAAGGAAATAACAAGTGATTATAAGCAGAAATGATATAAGAGTACATAAATACGAAAATTAAAAATAAGTTTCGAATAAATACATTAACTGTTAATTGATAAAAAAGATAAAAAATGATATAATATAAAGGTATATTAAATTATTGAGGTAAAATATGGAACATCAAATGAAACTACATAATGAACCATTTAATATGATTAAATGTGGGACTAAAACAGTTGAGCTGAGATTAAATGATGAAAAAAGACGAATTATAAGTCCAGGAGATTTTATTATCTTTACTAATACTAAAACAAACGAAGAAATAAAAGTTATTGTTATAGATAAAAAGGTATTTGATAATTTTGAACAACTATATAATCATTATGATAAAATATCAATAGGGTATAAAGAAGACGAAGAGTGCAGTCCAAAAGACATGGAAATGTACTACTCAGAAGAAAAAATAAGACAATATAAAGTTTTAGCAATAGAGGTAAAGTTATATGAATAGGTTTGATAAAGATCCATCAAAATATAATACCGGGTTAGAAAATATAGATATTAAAAAAACTCTAGTATTTTTACTATTATTTCTTTTGTTGGTTATTGCTCCCTTAATATTGGGGATTAGTGAGTTTAACAAGAAAAAAGATTTATCTGATATAAAAACTGTAGAAGGTATTATTAGCGAAGTAGATATTAAAACTGGAAGTTTTCAAAATAATAAATTATATATTGTCTTAGAAAATGACCCTAATATTAAAGATGATGACAAAGATAAAAACGAAAATAGTGAACAAGAATCGGTCGAAAAGAGAGAATATAACTTGTTTGCTAATAGTAAATGGGTAATAAATTTAAGTGATATTAAGGCAAAAGTGTTAACAGGTGATACTGTCATAATAAATTATTTAGAAAAAGACTTGGAAATTATCTCTTTTAAATCTAACGGAAATGATATTGTAACTGAAAATGATTATTTAAAAGCTTTTAAAATGCTTCATAATTTTAATGGCTACTTATTAGAAATTTTCGCATCTATTACATTAAGCGTTTGTATTTGTTTGCTTATTAAAAAAAATAAAGAGAATAATGATACGGAAAAGAAAAAATTTGTGAAAAAGATGGTGGGTTTTACAAGTTTACTTATTAGCGTTGGATTACTAATAGTTGGAATAAATCTTTTAAACGATAATTTACTTAACTTTGAAAACAATGTATTAATAACGATATCTTTTATACTTGCAAACCTTATCTTACTAATTACAGGTTTTTCTTTAGTGATAGAACCTAATTATAACAATAATATAAAATCAAAATTATCTTGTGAAAAATCACATAAGTATCAATTTGTTTTTCAATTAATCATCGGAATAATAGTTTTAGTGTTATATTTTCTTATTATTGTATTTGGAAAAATGAAAATCAATTTTGGTAGCATAGTTATTTCTGTTATAATTGGAATTGTGATAGTTTCTTATATAGTAAATACAATATTAAAATTAGTTAAAATGAACAATATTTATAGGACGATAAATGATGGTAAATGTGTTTTTAGCAATGTATATGATAAACTTTTATATGATTATATTAACGATAAGTTGAATTCTAATTTAAAGAATTGTCTAAAATATAATTTCGATTATGGATTTAGTTTAAAAGAAAATGAAATAAAGATTCTGATCTTGCTTCCTAAAGAATTGTATAGTTTGGATGAGGACGTGTTATTAATGTATAAAATAAATAATAATGACATTTCATTACAAATTAAAGACAATGAATTATCAAGAAAATTACAAAACAAATACAGAGAATTATGCGATAAAGAGAAAGAAAAAATGAATATTACTCTAGAAGAAAAACAAATGTCAGAAGTAGAAAAAAACATAACAAAACCAGAAGAATTAATTTATCAAAATAATATAGGAATTCATTTTGATAGTAATAATCCAATAATAATATATAGTG
>JAZNJG010000085.1:0-4365 GCA_045577945.1 Bacilli bacterium
AGTTTATATGAAGATTATTAAATTATTTAAATATTTATTTTTTGTACTTTTGGTGTTTATTTTTGTATCATGTGTTGAAGAAAAACCTATAGAAATTAATATAAAAGGAAATGATAAATTAATTGTTAGTGAATCATATCAATTCACTTTTGATATTGTGAATAACAATGTTGAATTAAATCAACTTGATTTTTCATTCAAGAATAATTTATGTTCTTTTGAGTTTAAAGATAATATTCTTTTGGTAACCCCAAATGAACAAGGCGAGGATGAGTTAATTGTAAAAGTAAAAGATTTAGATAAATCTAATGATATTGCTTCGTTTAAAAAATCAATAGTTATTGGACCAAATTTTGATGATTTAACAATTTTAGGGCCAAATAAATTACTTGTTGGGGAAGAAATAATATTAAAATCTAACTATGAAAATGTAAATTGGTCTATTGATAATAATAGTATCTCAATAAAAGAAATATCTTCTAATGGTCAAGAATGTACAATTACGGGTGAAAATATTGGTAAAACTATAATAACTGCAACGATTGATTTACTTGATGGCAAAACTAAAAAATATAGTTATGATGTGGAAGTATTTGATAATACTGATATAATAATTACAGGATCAAATAAGGGCTATGTTGATAAGCAGTTTATATTAGTTAGTAATATAAAAGTTTCTTGGGAATGTGATGATAATAATGTATTACTAGAAGTTAATGACCTAGAATGTAAAATTAAAGCAAGAAAAAGTGGTCACTATAAAATAATATGTAAATATGATAATGGCTTATCTATTAAAGAAAAGATTTATGAATTTGATATTTTACCAATTCTTACAATTGATTCAGTTGATTCTATCTTTATTGATGATAAAATAATAATTACTTCTAACTATCAATTTGATGATTTGGTTTTTGAATATGATGAAGAATTCATTACGATAGAAGATGGAATGATAACAGGATTGAAAACTGGAAAGACAACTGTGAAGTGTTATTTAAAAGACGATAATACACAAATGATTTCTTTTGAAATTGAAATTAAAGAAAAAGAAAAAGTAATTGAAATTGTTTCAAAAGAAATTGTTGAAGTAGGAGAAATAGTTGAAATATTCCTTTATGATAATAATAATGTTGTATATGATCTTAAATGGACTTTTGAAAGTCTAGAAGGAGATTATTATTTAAATAATAATAAAAACATTGATAAGTATGGTAACAATATAATAATCCCTTTAAAACCATCTACTATAACTATTAAAACTACTTATAATGATAAAGATTATACTAAACAGATCATTGTAAATAAATACGTAGCAGATAAAGATAGTGATGAAGCAATCAATTTTGTTAAAGATAAATTAAGTCAAATGTCTTTAGAAGAAAAAATTGGACAAATGTTTGTAACTAATTTTTCTGGTACATCTGTGCCTAATTATTTTATAGACGCAGTAAATAACTATCATTTTGGTAATAATATTTTATTTGCTTATAATATTGGAGACTTATCTACAACAAAAAAATTGAATGAAGATCTTCAAAAGTTATATATGGATAGCAACAAAATACCTGGATTTATCTCTGTGGACCAAGAAGGTGGAAAAATTGTGAGAATTACAAATGGTGTGACAAGTTATAATGGTAATATGGCGATTGGACAAACAGGGGATTATATAAATAGTTATACTGTTGGAAAATATATGGGAGAAGAACTTGCATATCTTGGCTTTACATCTGACTATGCACCAGTTTTAGATGTTAACAATAATCCTAATAACCCTATTATAGGTGTAAGAAGTTATAGCGATGATCCTTTTGAAGTAGCTATGTTTGGTGTAAATATGATTAAAGGTCTTAAAGAAAGTGGTATTATGGCTACATCAAAGCATTTTCCTGGACATGGTAATACTTCAACAGATACACATTTAGCGTTACCATCTATTACATCATCAAAGGAAGATTTATATAAGATAGAATTAGCACCATTCATATGTGCTATTAAAAATGGAATTGATGCTATTATGACTACACATATTATTTTCAACTCTATAGATAAAACTAATCCGGCTACTTTATCAGAAAAAGTATTAAATGATTTACTTAGAGGAGAACTTGGATATAATAAATTAATCTTGACGGATGCAATGGAAATGAATGCAATAAAAGATAATTATGGTTATGCTGAAGCAGCTATATTAGCTGTCAATGCTTCAGTTGATTTAATTACAGTTTCAAGTTTGGATTCCGCAATTGAAATGTATAATTCTATTAAAAATGCAGTTAATAATAAAAAAATATCAATCGAAACAATTGATAATGCTGTTACTCGAATTTTATTATCTAAGTATAACTATGGATTATTTGAAAGTAAAACTTATGAAAAACCTAATTTCGAGGAAAATCAAATGTTAAGTAATGAAATTGCTAGAAAAGTAATTGATTCACAAAACATTTCTTTTGGAAAATTAGATAAATCTAAGCCTGTATACTTTGTTTCTACATCACAATCTAGATTTACACTAGGAGCATCATATTCGGGAAATCAAAACAGTCTTGCATACTACGCATATGATAATTTGTCAAAATTAGGTTATGATGTTAGTTATGCTGTAGTAAAATCTAGTATTAAAACTTCCGAAAGCAATACTATTATTAATAATTCTAAAAACTATGAACAAATTGTTATTGGAATCGATAATGCGGCATCAAATAATTATACTAAATTAATAGATCTTGTTAATCAAATAATTAAAGCTAATCCTAATGCTAGAATTTTAGTTGTGGCTTTAGAGACTCCATATGATATTGATAAGTATACTTTGACAAACAATGTAAGTTATATTTGCACATATGAATATACTCCATTAATGGTCAAAACTCTATTAGATTATATCAAATAAATAAAAAAAATCATATTTTTTGATTCATTCAAGAAATATGATTTTATTTTTTATATATAATTATATTTTTTTATTTTTTGCTCTATTTATTGCATCCCATCTTTCCTTTAAAGCATTTTCGTATTTACTTGTTGTTTTGGGAACAAAGTAAACTTTATCTTTAATTTTATCTGGAAGATATTGTTGATTTACCCATCCTCCTGGATAATCATGAGGATATTTATAAGTTCCATTACCATCTTCAAAAGAATATACATTTTTAAGGTGTGGAGGAAGAGGTCCAGTATTTCCATTTTCGATGTCCTCTAATACCTTATCTATAGCCATTGCGGTAGAATTTGATTTTGGAGATAATGCCATTTCCACAACAATACTTGCTAAAGGTAATTTTGCTTCAGGCATTCCTAGTTCTAAGGCAGCCTCACATGCAGCTTTAACTTTCGGTCCTATTCCCGGATTAGCAAGTGAAATATCTTCATAGGCAATACAATATAATCTTCTTACTAAAGGTAAAAAGTCTTCTGTATATAGAAGAATGCCTAAATAATAAAGACTAGCATCAACATCACTACCTCTAATAGATTTATGAAGACCACTTAATGTGTTGTAATAATCATCACCATTTTTGTCAAAATCTACATTAGGTTTAAGAATAATTTCTTTTGCAGTGTTTAAAGAAACATTATTATTTCCCTCAACAAAATACAAATTCTCAACCATATTGATTAATATCCTACCTTCTCCATTAGATACATTAATTATGTATTTTTTAGCATCATCATCAAGATTAAACACAGGAGCAGTATGAACGTTAATATAATGGATACATCTATTTACTAATTCTAGTAAGTCGGTATAATTTAAATTATTTAATTTATAAACCATAGCTCTAGATCTAATTGCGGGGTTAACAGCTCGATATGGATTAATTGTTGTAATGCCTATCATTGTTATTGTCCCATTTTCAACAAAAGGGAGTAAATAGTCTTGCGTATCTTTTTTCATTCGATGTATTTCATCAACAATCAAAATCTTATTATTTTCAATTAGCGTTTTAAGAGATTCTTTTTTATCACTTGATGCATTAAATATTCCATATGACAACTCAAGCTCGTTGCAAATAGCCATTGCTAAAGTCGTTTTTCCAATGCCTGGGTCACCAAATAATATCATTGATGATAGTTTTTTACTCTTAACCATTTTTCTTATTAGTCCATTAGGTCCTACTAAATGTTTTTGCCCAACAATGTCATCTAGTGTTTTAGGCCTTAGAATATATGCAAGAGGTTCTGTATTGACCATATTAAATCACCCATTACAATTATACTAAAAAATGTTAAAATTTGCAATTCTTGATTTTATAATATTACTTTTTTTGTTTAGATATATTTACACCAATTATTCCACCTATTGTAGAAGAAATAATATATACAGATATTTTAACAATATTTGAAGTTACAAAGGGG
>JAZNJG010000086.1:0-1638 GCA_045577945.1 Bacilli bacterium
TGATTGCGATTGTTTGCATATCAACATTAGGGATAACAAGAATTTGTAAAACCATTATAAATAATTGTAATGCAACAGGAGTACCTCTAATAATAGTTGTATAGACTTCACAAATAATTCCTGGGATTTTTAATGATTTAGAATCTTGAGCAAGAATTTTAATTATAGCAACAATAAATCCAATTAATAACCCAATAACAGCAGAACATATTGTAATTACTAATGTATTTCCAAAACCTTGTAGTAAATAATTCCTGAAATCAGCTGTAGAAATTATTCTCCACAAATCTTTAAAGAATTGCATATATTAGTTTAAACCTAAATGTTTGTTAACTAATTGTTGAACACCGTTAACACCATTTTCATCTTTTTCTTCTAATAATTCTGTTAATACTTCATTGATAACTGCAAGTAATTCATCTTGTCCTTTAGTAACACAAATTGCATATTCATCAAATGCAAGTTCATCAGCTTCTCCTTCACCACCTTCATAGTATAATGGTAAGCAAGCAAGATTTTCATTACCAGCAACAAGTTGTTTTGCAGGAAGTTCATCAATGATTACATAATCAATAGTATTACCAATAGCTGAAACTGCAACACCTAAATCTTGGAAATCAGTTTTCTTAACACCTTCTAGACTTCCACCTTCTACAATTTCATCACCTAAGAATAAATCAGCTGTTGTTCCACTTTGTACACCAATTCCTTTGTCAGTTTTTAAACTTGACCAATAAACACCTTTGTTACCATCAGTCATAACTTTTGAAATACTTTCTTCAGCGTTTTTGTTATATATTACATATAAGTTTGCTTGATAATACACTTTTGAGAAATCAACTTTTTCAAGTCTTTCTTCTGTAATTGATAAACCAGCAGCACCAACATTTGTTAATTGTCCTTTTGCAACAGCATCAACGATTGTATTAAAAGCTACATTTTCAAATACGATTTCTTTATTTAATTCTTCACCAACTAAGTTCATAATGTCAATATCAACACCTTTAACTTCGTTACCAGAAACATATTCAAATGGTGCAAAACCAAATTCTGAATAAACTACTAATTTTTCTTTTGAATTTTCTTCTCCACATCCACTAAACACAAATAAACCAACAAGAACTAATAACAAACCTAATAATTTTTTCATAATTTTCTCCTTTTTTACCTATATATTTATTTCATACCTTTTTTAAGCATTTTAAAAAGGCCAATTTGTATGGCCCAATTTTAAAACTCCGCTCAAAAAAGATTTGTATAATGAATCTTTTTATCTTGTAATAGGCCAACAAATTTACAAAAAGTCCTCAAGAAGGACTTTATTTAAACTCGTTGCTCAAAGGCTAAAAACTAGTATATTAACCTTATCTTGTATAAAATAAAGAACTTCTTCACTTTTGTAACCTTATTATACTCTTATATATTTACTATTGCAACACTTTTCTTAAAGAAAGCGTTTTACAAGTTTATTTTTTTTATTTTTTTTAAAAATTAAAAAGATGCCTTGAAGGCATCTTATAACTTTCTTATCATATATTTAATTATTAACTATTTATTTAAATATTCAGATATTTGTTCTATTAAATCATCTAAGTGCTTTATTATTTCACTATATATTATTATTGGATTATTACTATC
>JAZNJG010000087.1:0-48992 GCA_045577945.1 Bacilli bacterium
AAACTTAAATGAAAAAATTGTTCCAACTTTAGGAATATTTTGCTTACATGATGATAGTATTTTAGAATTACATTTAAAAATTAAAAATCTTTTTATAAAGAAAAGTATTATTTCTCATAATATTTGTTGTTCTAAATATTCCTCTTTTTTTGATATGAAGATATTTCCAGAAAGTATAATGGAATTAAATTGTAATGATATTGAAAGAAATCGTTTATTAAGGGAATATTTTTTAAAAACAAATCAACAACAAAAAAATATAAATATTATAAGTTTTCCACCTGATAGAGATATTAACATATATCCAGTAAAGTATTATACTGATTTTGCAGTCAAACATTTTATGAAAATATGTGATGGTATTGATTTTTCAATTTTAGTCCTACCATTTTACGAATATGGAGAATATAATTTAGAATCAATTAAAAATTCTTTTTTTAATAATTATTCAATTAAGATAAATGCTTTTGTTTTCACGAATAATATGGTTGATTCATTTAATCGAGATAAAAATAGAAATAACTTATATATTGAAGTTTCAAATGATAAAGTTAGAAATCATTTAAAACATTCGAATTATAAAGAGCCTGTCTTTTCACTGGCTGAAAATGATTTAGAGGTTTTAGTAGATCAAATTATTGATTTTTTAAAATGAGGTGTTATATGAACAAATTTGTAATTGAGAAAAAAGTTGCTGAATATTTTTTAAATGAATTCAATGTAGAGTTCAATGATAATAATAAAGGTTTTAATGTTTTTGAGATATATAAAAAATTGTCATCAAGAGATGTTTTATATATTGTATATTTGGTTTTGAAAGAGTATGGAATTGAATTGAAGAAAATACCACCATATACAAATGATGTTACTTTTGATAATTTAGTTCAATATTTAGTTTATTGCGTTGAAGTTGAACAAAAATAATAGAAATTACATTAATTATTTTTTATTAAAGGAGGGATGTAATAATAATAGTAATAGTAATATTTATCATATTAATATCAGGTGCTGTTATTTATTTTATGAATATATTTCATCAGACTAGAAAATTATAATGTTTATAATTAATATTTTGTTTATTGGTAACTTGCGGTGGAAAGGAGATAATTATGGATCTAAACAAAAAAGTATCAATACCAGCAGTTGTAGAGTCTTGTAGAACTTGTACTGAGTGCAACACTTCATGGTGTAATGCTCCTGATGCAGCAGAAGAATCTGATAAAGCAGATGGTCAAGTATTTACGCCAAAATAAAAAGTATTAATAAATTATGGTTAAATAAATAAAAAAAAGTATTAATAAATTTTAAAAAATGAAATAAATTAAAATTACCGCAAGTTACCAATGAACCACTATTATGAAAGGAGATGAGTTTATGTTTAAAAAAATTATACAAACCAATTGGTTTGTTATCAAACTTCCTTTTAAAATATCAAAATATAATTATATATTTTATTGGATAATCAAATTATTTTTAAGCTTATTGCCAGTATTTAATGTATATATTTTTAAATTAATAATCGATGAATTAAATTTGATATATACTAGCTCAATAATGAATGAATACATATGGGTTTTATTAACCATTTATTTAGTAAATATTGTTATAATTAGTATTTTAGAAAATATAAGTACATATTTAAAATCTATACTTAATGATAAAACAAAATTGTATATTGATAATTTAGTTATGGAACATATGGCTAAAATAGATATTGAAACATTTGATAATCCAGAGAATGCAAATAAAATAGATGTTGCTTTGAACAGTACTTGGAGCATTGCTAATCGCGCATATTGGCCAGTTGATGCAATTTCCTATCTTATATCATTCTTATCTGCATGTATTGTCTTTTTAGCATATAATTATATACTAGGTGTAATATTTTTAGTTACATATATTCCAGGAGCGATAATTTCTTTTATAAATAGTAAAAAGATGGATAAATTTTCATTAGAAAGTGTAACTGAAAATAGAGAGAAAGAGTATTATAAATCATTACTTATTGAAAAAGAATATGCAAAGGACATTAGAATTTATAATTTAAAAGAATATTTTTTTAATAAATATAAGAATACATGGAAAACTATTAGATTTAAAAGAAATAAGATATTTAATAAGGGATTTGTTTTATCTTTTCTTTCTTTATTATTATCATACAGTGGACTAATTTTCATTATAGCATATGGAGTATCAAGTGTAATCAAGAAAAAAATGGGAATTGGGGATTTATCGCTTTATATAGGAATGGGAACTCAGGCTGCAGTAATTTTGGAATATATTCTATATGATTTTAGCTCACACTTTAAAATAATAACTCCAAGAATTTGCTTATTCATAGAGTTTTTAAAATGGAATCCAAGAATTTATGAAAATAATGGAACACAAATTAACGAATTTGAAAGTTTAACCTTTAAAAATGTAAGTTTTAAATATCCAAATAGTAGAGAGTTTATTTTAAAAGATATAAATTTTACAATAAATAAGGGAGATAATGTTGCCATAGTTGGAATAAATGGTGCTGGAAAAACAACTATAATTAAATTAATTTTAAGGTTATATGATGTGTGTGAAGGTGAAATTCTTGTTAATAATGTTAATATAAAAGAAATTTCTTTGAAATCATTACATTCTCTTTTTGGTGTATATTTTCAAGATTTAACGAAGTATTCTTTAACATTAAAAGAAAGTGTAGCATTATCTGAAATTAAAAATGTTGGACAAGAAGGTAAAATTAATAGTGCTCTAGAACAAGGGGATTGCATAAATTTTATAAATGAATTAGGTATTAATCTAGATTCAGAATTAACAAAAGTTTTTGATAATGATGGTGTAGAATTATCAGGAGGTCAGTGGCAAAAATTGGCTATATCGAGAGCTTTTTTTAAGGAAAGTCAATTCATAATTTTAGACGAACCATCTAGTGCATTAGATCCAATAGCAGAAGACAAACTTTTTGATTCGATAATAAAATTATCAAAAGGAAAAACCAGTGTTATTGTATCTCACAGATTATCTAATATAATTTTGTCAAATAAAATCATTGTATTAGAATCTGGAAAAGTTGTAGAAAAGGGCACTCATCATGAATTAATGGAACTAAATGGAAAATATGCATATTTGTATAGCTTACAATCATCGAAATATGTTATAAAGGGAGAAGATAATGTTTAAAAAGATAAAATTAAAAGAAATGTGTAAAAATATGTTTTTTGCGATTCGTCTCTCATTCAATGCATCTAAATCATTATTTATAATAAAAATAATTTTAATAATTTTATCAGCAGTTGTGCCATATTTAACAATTTATCTATGGAGATTAGTCTTAAATCACTTAACTTCAATAGAAATATTACCCAAGATAATAGTTGGCATTCTTATAATTTATTGTTTTTCACTATTTCTTGAAAAGAGTATAGGACAATTTTCTAAATATGTTAATTATCGTTATAATGATGAAATTAATTATTATTTAGATAATATGCTTGTTAACAAAATTTCTAATATTGATTTATCCTTCTATGATTCAAGCATATTAAATAACAAGATGACTAATTCTAAAATAATGTTAAAATCAGTACAATCGTCTGTATGGCTATCTTTTTCTATTATAACAAATATAATTAAAGTAATATTTGCTGGTATTTTATTATTTGAGCTAAACAATTTATTAGCTGTGATTGTTCTTATTCTTTCTATTCCATATTTAATATTTAAGAGAAAGATGAAAAAAATAGAAGATGATTATCAAAGAGATTCTGTTGTTGAATATCGAAAAATGGCATATTACAAAAGATTGTTTTTTAACAAAACAATGTATGAAATTAAAATTTATGATTTGAAGGAATTTTTTCAGGTTAAATATCTTAATGAATGGAACAAATGGTTTAATGGAAAAAATAAAATAAGAAAAAAAAATATACTCATTACTATTTTAAGTAAAGTTGTTTCATCTTTTAGTGAGATTTTATTATTTATTTTTGGATTAAAAAAGTTGGTAAATAAGAGTATTGGAGTTGGTGATATACAGTATTATTTATCATTAATAAATAAATTGAGAAAAGAAATTGATGGCCTCATTGAAACTATTGTTTTTTTTGGCTCTGCTATGGAACAATTATCAATAGTTTCGGATTTCCTAAATCTTGAATCATCTTTAAAAAAATCAGGTACAAAAAAAATATATAGTTTCAATACTATAGAATTTAAAAATGTAAATTTCTGCTATCCTGATACTGATAAATATGTACTGAAAAATTGTAACTTTGTAGTAAACAAGGGAGAAAATATTGGATTAGTAGGTTTAAATGGCTCGGGAAAATCAACAATCGTAAAATTATTATTAAGATTTTATGATCCAACGGGTGGTGAAATATTAATTGATGGAGTTAATTATTTAGAATTTGATGTTAATTGCATTAGAAATTTATTTAGTGCATTGTTCCAAGATTTTGCAAAATATAGTTTCTCATTAAGAGAGAATGTAGCGTTATCAAATATAAACAATATAAATGAAGATTCCAAAATTAATTTTGCTTTAGAAGTAAGTAAAGTAAATGATTTTATAAAAGATTGGGAATTAGGAATAGAGACAAGTTTAACTAGATTATTTGATAAAAATGGGAAGGAACTTTCGGTAGGACAGTGGCAAAGAATTGCCCTTGCTAGAGCTTTTTTTAAAGATGCCGATATTATATTATTAGATGAACCTTCTAGTTCGTTAGATCCAGAAGCTGAACATATGATTTTTTTAAATTTTAAAACGTTAATGCAAGGAAAAACTTCTGTTTTTACTTCGCATAGATTATCGAATATTACAATGGCTTCTAGAATTATTGTTCTTGATAATGGTCAGATTGTAGAAAACGGATCACATTATGAACTTATAAATAATGATGGATTATATAAAAAGTTATTTGAATTACAAGCAAAGAAATATATTAATTGAAAAAATAGTTTTAAGTTTTTAACTATGCTTGAAGTTAAATATATTAATGAGTAAATTAACAAGAAAATGGAGTAAAAAATGAAGGTTTTAAATATAGATTATCAAATCGGTATATATTCAGTAGAAGTTAATAATTGCATTGATTATAATATAGCTGGTGCAGTTAGTTTTTTTGAAAAAGATTTTTTTCAATTGTATTGTGGCTTTTGGGGATTATTTTCTAATTTTCATAGTTGTGATTATGAAAAAATTAGAAATAAAATCTTGAATATATTTGAATTAGAATTGAGCACAATTACAGTTTCTGATTCGAGTGCGTTAATTTCTTTAATAAAACAAAAAATCAATGATAGAAATCCTGTACTTGTTAACGTTCCCAATTCAGTTTTATTTTATTCAATAATGTATAAAAATCCGAATGTTACTAAATTAAATCATTCATTTATAATAAATGGATATGATGATGAGCGTGAGGTATTTTTTATTAGAGAAAATTCAATAAATACTGAGTTATTAAGTATTTTAACACCATCACAACCATTTTCAGAATATTTTTTAACATATGATATGATGGAAAAAATTTATTATGATACGAAAGAAATACTTTCTGATAAAAAAAGTTTGAATTTTTTCTTTCAATTTATTTATCAAAAAAAGTTGAAAAATATAAATGAAGTTTATAAAACATTTGTTAATTATTGTATAGAATGTTTTAGTAATATAAATGATTTATTATACAAAGAGATTGAGAAACTTTTAATAACTAAAACATATAGTTTAATTTATTCAAATGAACAATTTAGGAGAACAACTATTCATTCAATGCGAGTCTTATGTGAACAAATTAAAGCATTATTACCAATCGATGAAATTTATGAATTTACCATACTTTATAATGATTATATAAAATTTAGAGAAAAAATTGTTAATGTTTTAGCTAAGAATTCCATTAAAGAATCAATATTTAATGAAGATTATTTTCTGCAAATTTTAAATCAACTAAAGAAGTTTAATACTGAAATTAGTTTATATTGTAAAAAAATTACAAACATTAATAAAAATACTGAAGTTAGATTGTCTTATAAAAACGTTATAGTAACAGCAGATAGTGAATTTATAGATGGAAATAAAGCTTTTGGTTGCAGAAATATTTTGTCACACATAAAAGTTAATAATAATTTAAATTTTTGGATGAGTAAAAATGATTCAAGAGAACATTGGATTAAAATTGATTTTAATAAAAAGATTACAGTACAAAAGATTATTATAGAACATAAAAAAAATATTAAATATATAACTAAAGATTTCGAATTGATGGTTTCTATGGATGATATTAAATGGCAAACAGTAATTTATGTTGAAAAAAATAATGAAGTTTTTAATGAATTCAATTTTAAAAAACCGATAAGTTTTCGTTATTTTATGATTAAAATAAATGAACCGAATAATGGAATAGATAATTGTGCACGAGTATCAAACATTGATTTTTTCAATTAATAAAATGAAGTGGATATAGTTGTACTTATGGTGTTAATCTAAATGAAAATATCGTTGATGACAATAGAATATGATGAAATAAATTATGAAACCCATCAAATAGATTCAAATAGTACAAGTGTCCTAATCAATATGTTACAATATTATACATGGATTTCTTCAAATCCATATTTAAGTGTTGATCAATTTGTTAGACCATTTGCTTTTGATGAAGAGAATGATTATATCAAAAAAATTAGCGCAATATTTTAAGACTTTAAATTTTTATCTTTAATAAAAAATAATGCTTCTATTTTTAGATTAAAATAAAGAAAAATTATATAATTGTTTAAGTAGAGCACAAATTTTGGAATATTTAGAAAGTCTATCTAAAAAAGAATATACATATATTAATAGGTGGTTTGATAAAGAAGAGAACGAATTTAGCGGGGAGAATCCGAAAAATTGCATTAGCAAGAACGTTTTATAAGAATAGGATTTGTTATATTGGATGAATCAATAGCAGCATTAAAACCTATTACAGATAACAAAATATATAAATATTTTAATGATGTTGCGGAAAAAAACTTACATTATATATTTCACGTAGATTATCAAGCTGCACATTTATCGATAAAATATTTGTATTAGATGGAGCTAATATAGTAGAAGAAGGAACACATAAACAATTGATGATAAATCAAAACGGATTGTATTATAAAATGATTAATACGTAATACGCAAGCAAAATATTATAGATCTTAAAGGTGATTTATGTTAGATTTAAGAATTATGGCTAAATATAATAAAAAAAATAATGTAAACAAAATACATTGCTCAAAAAAAGATATGGTTTTATTGACTATAATTACTGATGAGTTTGTACCTGTTGCAATAATTTATGAAAATTATATTACTTTATACAATAAGATAAATGCAGATTTAATTTATTGGAATACTGAATATGACAATTTCATTGATTTATTAAAAAAATACAAGAAATATGAAATAATACAATTGAATGAAATTAGTTAGCAAGTAATCAATAAAATTTATTTTAAAATGTAAAATGAAAAATTTTGAATCATGAAGCAAAATTAAGTAGTATTCTCAATAAGAGTTAAATTATAATTATATTAATTTGAATAAAGTTTTGTAAAATAAAAATAATTGTATAAAAATATATTTTGAATTAATAGATATGGGAAATATTTATACTAATAGTTTTATTATCGAAAATAAAATAAGATAAAATTTTTGTTTTTTAATATTAATCTATATAATGATGGTGGAGTATTTTATGATTATCGAACTATAGGCGAAGCTTTTTCAATTTTTAACAAAAAAAGTAAAAAATATCGAAAACGCATAAAGTAGGCAGAAAATTGAATTTTCGGTATTACAATAAAACGAATATAGAAATTTTGATAAAAAAACAGTGAAAACGTTCCGGAAAATATATTTAAACACAATTTATTTAATTGACATATTATGGTAATGTATGATAAAATAATAGTGTGGGAAAACTCATACTCTAAGATAGTTAAATAGATTACCTTAAAGTTGTATATTTTAATAATATCAAAAGTAACTCTCTTAGAAATAAGGGAGTTTTTTGAGTTAATAACATATAATATAAATAATGGGAGGTGTTACACATGATTAAGATTTATTTGGTGAATATGGTGATTATCTTTGAAAATGTATTTAATTATAAATTCTATAATATTGAAAGGACTTATATAAAATGAAAAAGTATATTAGATTATTTTTATTTGCGAGTATTATTTTTTGCATTATTGTTTTATCAGGATGTCAGTTAACACTTGATAATTTTGTTGATGGTCAATACATTTCAATAAATGAAGTTAATAACGAAATGTTCTCTAAAATTAAACTTGAACTACACCAAATTGATGAGGAAAAATATTTTTCATCTAATGATGTTAATGTTATTCGTGATGTGTCAATAACTGAATATAATAAATATTTTTCATTTGAATTATATGTGTATTTAAGTAAAAGTGATGAATATGTAAAAATTAATTTAACTAATTTTTTTCCAGATGCGGGAACACCACAAATATATTATGCTTATCCTATTGAAGATCAAGAAAACTATAATATTGAAAGTATAACGTTTATGTATAATCATAAAAAGATAATGATAGCGCAAAACGGAACCGATTATTATTATGAAATAATTAAAAAATAAAATGTAAAAAAGGAGAAAGTTTATGAAAAAAATTTTATTTAGTATTTTACTAATGTTTAGTTTATTTTTAATAATAGGAATGAATAACGTAAGAGTTTTTGCTTCAACAAACGAAGATGATGAAGAAATAATTACATATACTGTGACTTTTGAATGCGAAGGTGGTATATATGATAGTACTTATACTTCATTCACACAAATAGTAGAAGCTGGGAATTTACTTATTGAGCCAAATGTTACATTATTAACTCGTGATAATTCTACATTTGAAAAATGGACCACAGTAACAGGTTCAGCTTGGAATTTTGCAGAAGATACTGTTGAAGGTGATTTAGTTTTATATGCTAATTGGATATGGGATGATTCAGTTGAAGTGAATTATTGGAAAACACTAACTGATGGAATAAAACCATATTTTGAAGAAAAGTATTATAATTCAACTAATTGGATTATGACTTATTCTAAATCTACAATAGATGTAAATGGTGTGGCTCCAATTGAAATTAAAGGAAGTGATATAGATCTATTTCCAACAAGTGATATTGACACAGCTAGACAAACATCAGGTATTGAAAGTAGTTATGGAGGATGTGGACCATTAGCAATGATTGGTATACTTGATTATTTTTCTAGATTTAGAGGCTATACTTCTATAATTGAAGACCCTACAAATTCAACTGATAGAGTTTTATTAGCATATGATGTTTTTACAAATACTGAAACTATTGAACTTCCTGATATTCTTTCATCTAGTAATAATTTATTGGTTGAAGAAGCTGAATTAATTGGCAAGGAATACTTAACAGAAGAAACTACAAGATCATCTAGTGGCAATAAACAAACTTTTACCTGGCCAAGTGACTATGTTGATGCTTTTAACACATTAATGGGCGAATACAATTTGGATGAACAAATTGTTGCATACAATCATGGTTGGGGGTTATTTGTAAGTTTGAATGACAAGATTAATAGAGTAAAACAATCAATTAATGAAGGTTTACCAGTAACTATCTATTGTGGTCTTGGTGGAAATGGTAGTTTTGGAAATCATTATGTAAATGTCTATGAATATCAAAATTGGCAAGGACTTGATAAAAATGGAAACGTAGTAAATAATGTAATTTTTAAGGCTCGTTTAAATTGGGGAATGGGACAAACATATGAAGCCTATATGGATTCTACATTATTATCTACTTTATTCTCTGGAATAATTTATTACGAAGTTAGAGATGATAATCAAGTTATTCGCCCTGTAGATTTTGCTAATGATTTTATTAATGAAAGTACAATGCAAGGTCAATATTTCTTTTATGAAAAAGAAGATGAAATAACAACGTCTAATGGATTTACTTTTAATACTAAAAGACTTAGATGTAGTTATATTGAAAATCAATATTTAGTACTATCTGCTAATAGAGCAAATGCAGGGTTAGCATATTTAGAAATGGAATTTGATGTTGCAATTAAGGCAATGAATTTAGATATTTCTTTATGGAGTGGAAATGAAGGTTTGGGAGCTAACGATTATATAAAATTATATTATAAAGATGAAAATGGCATATGGCAAGAACAAATGGATTTTGATGTGTTTACAATTTCTACAATGAGAGAATTCCAGGATAATTTATATATTGAATTTGATAGTCCTGCATATGAAATCAAATTTGAGGTTTATGAATCAACTCCATCTGGTGATAGAAATAAAGGAAGAGTTGTAATTGGTGATATGAATTTATTTTATTAGATTGAATTAATAGTTTTATATAATTATAAAAATTACTAATTTCTATGGTAGTTTAATGATTTAATAGCAAATAATATAAATAATAGGAGTGTTACACATGATTAAGATTTATTTGTTAAATATGGTGATTATCTTTGAAAATGAATTATTAAGTAATAAAGTTAATATGATTGAAAGGAGTGATTTGAAATGAAAAGAGTATTTTTAGTTTTTATGAGTTTAATGTTCATAATCTGTTTAGCTGGATGTGATGAAAAAGAAGAAAATGATTATTTTACTTTAAATGATGTTGTATTTGATGTGAACAATACAAGCGAAATACCTAGCCCGATGAGTGCTATTGATTTATATTATATTAGTAAGAATAATTATTTTAGTATATATGAATGTAAAAAAAATAAAGAAAGTAAAATTATTGCTGGGTATCTTGATATAAAAACAATTGAGATTCTAGATGAAATGTCGCAAACTTTAGTTTCTCCTCTAAGTAATGATTATTATGTATCGGGAATTGATAACTATTTAAAAAAATACCAAGATGCTGTGATGAGTGGAAAGATTAATGAAAATGAAAACCCAATAGAATGTAAATATGTTTCAATGGAGCAATTACTATTAATAGATGGTAATAGGAGACTAATATTTGTGTTAGAAGAAAAAAGTATAAACGCAGAAAATATTAAAACTAACGAGAATATTGAGTTTAAGTTATATACCAATGTTGATGGATATATTTCATCTGGAATATTTTATACTAAAGAATGTGAACCTAATAGAAATAGTTTTACTCATTTTTTATTCGCAGATACAAGTGTAAATAAATATTATACAGAAAACAAAATTCAATTTCAATTTTTAAATATTTATGATAATAAATATATTGAAGAATATGCTAATGATATAATTTATCATACGAATAGTGAAGATTATTATCAAAATATAAAGAAAGTCATAATATCGGAAGAAAAAAATCTAACAGAGAATATAATATTTAAATATGATTATATAGAAATGTTAAAGATTCTAAAAGGAGAATAAAAGCAATTATGAAAATTTTAAAGAAATTAGTTATCATGATTTTTATATTTAGTTTTATGCTGATTATTATACCAATATCTGTTTCTGCACATACTTCAAATTTAGGCATTGATGGTGATAATGACATTACTTTTGATGATTGTGACGCAGATAATTACGTAAGTTCATCAGATATTGGTGATGGTTATAATGAAAAATGGTATGATTTAATGTGGGGAAACACTGATACATCTACAACTCCTGATACATTCAACTACACTGTTATGTATCATATTGATAATGATATTAACACTGTATATTATCAGTTTCAAGATAATGGATATGAACAACCTACCACAACTTGGTCAACTGGAATAGGGGTTACAAGCGGGAATGATGTTAAAACAAAATTTGAAAATAGTATGTTAAAGTGGAATAATGTTTTCTATTATAAATTAAATAGCGAAGGCTTTTATGAAAAACATAAAATAGTTAATTTAGTAGATTATGATTCGTTAGAAGATAACAGTGGAATTACGCCACATGTATTAATATATCCATATTTTTCAACTGGTGATTTCGTTGCTGAAACATCATGGAATTATTCAACAGAAGTAACAAGTGATACTCAAACTTCAAATGGAATTAAACACAAACATTTTACTCAATTTAGAATGCAAGCGAATACATATTTTTTAAGTACTAGTACATATTTACAAGATAGAACAGGTGCTCATGAATTTGGGCATGTATTAGGCTTATTTGATATAGATACGACGGAAAATCCTAATCAAAGTTCTTTATATCACCATGAAGAAATATTGATGGGTTATTCTAAAAATGGATATTATTCTAGACAAACAGAAATTACATATAAAGATATAGCAGGTGTTGCTATAACAAGAGGTTTTCATACTAATAGTGACCATTTATGGTTATATGATGAAGATAATCCTAAGGATGGAAAATATAAGTTAATTTGTTCATTATGTAATTGTGTTAAATATGTGGATGATTTATCTTCATACAATTATTACGAATATGAACAATGTGGGCATAATGAAAGTAGTTTACCAAACACAGTTGACGATAACATGATTCCTGTAGCAAGTTATGGTAACACTGATTACTATAAGTGTAAGTATTGTAGATACGTAGCTCCATTTACTTCCCGAATTACTCAAAATTATGTTTATTGTGGTGAACATAATGATTCAAAACACATATTAGAAAACATTGGCGGTAACTTGAATTATAGAATTAGTGAAAATCATAGTATGATTATTAATTTAGGAGATAATAACTATAAATGTAGTGGATGTGATTATAGAACTATTAATACGTTTGAAGAATATAGTTTAAGTAATTACTCTGCTACTATTAATAAAACAGTAAATTTAAGTGGTAATGAAACTAAATATTATAAGATTAATTCGAATTATAATAAATATTATGAATTTATAGTAGATGGTACTTATGGTGTTGATATAAAGTTATTTGATGAAAACTTTAATGAGATATTAGTTGATGATTTGAATGATTCTAATTCTATAGAGCATATTATCAATCAACTTCAAGTAGGCACGTACTATTTAGAAATAAAAAATAGTAGTTCATCTACAAATTCAACATCCATAAAAATCGTATCGAGAACAACAGCTTATATAGGAGTTGGAGATAATGATGTATTGTTAAATACTCATAACTATAATGAAGGAATATATACAAGTAATTATTACTATTATATAAATAATAGAGGAGTAGGATTCTATAGATTTACATTAACTGGAGTTAAAGCTGATGGAACTACAGTAACATATCCATATAACTCTATAATGATTAAAGATCATATGAATGAAGATATCATTGATAAGTACTCTTTAACAGGATATTCAAATCAAGCAATAAGTGGTTATAATGAAAATACTTTTGCAGCATACTTAAATGCGACAGGATACTTCTATGTATATATCGATATTGATACTGAGGGACTTAAGTCTTTAACACTAAATATTGAACCAGTTGAAAGTGAAACAATTGACTTATTTACAAAATCGGAATCAACAAATTCTACAATGGAAATACTTGACTCTGAAACTACAAAAGGTGATTATGCTAAAAAGATTATTCTAAAACAAGCTGGTGAATTTACTGTGAATTATTCATATAGTGGTTCACAAAGTAATGATATATTATTTGTTTTAGGGAAACTTAATTATAATAGTACAACACAAAAATATACAATTGAAACTTTAATTTCTCAGTTAATGGATGCAGAAAACGATTCGTTTACATACACATTAGATCTTACTGATGGAACATATTTTGTAGCATACTTCAATAAAGATGATAATGCTGCATTTGATGTAACATTTAATAGATTAGTAACTCAATATGGTGGTAGTGTATTAATACCAGACCCTGATTCTATGACTGATGGTGGAAGTCAAGTAGAGGTATATGAAAAAGGGTTACCATATTATGAAGTAAGTTATAGAGGAACAAATATCGTAATTGGTTTTACACGAGTAATTTATATTGATTATCATTATGTAGATCAACACTCAAGAGAAGATTATTATTGGTATTCAAGTAATGATAGTATTGCAACTGTATCACAACATGGAACAGTATTTGGAAAATCAGCAGGAACTGTAAAAATTATGGCAGTTAATAAAGATGATCCATCAATTGTATTTGTAAAACAATTTACAGTAGTTCAAGATACTAAAACTTATTCTGAAGTAGTTTATAGTGAATTCAATGATACTCATAAATTAAGTAATGGTGAATATCAACTAGGTTTAGATGTTCAAAACTCACCATATCCAATGACACAATATTACTCATGGCGTGTAGTATCAAAATCATCAACAATTACTAGTGTTAGTATTGATCAATGGGGTAATGTAGCGATTGTTGGAACAGGCAATATTGTAATAGAAGGATATAACTATATTTATAATGATAATTACGGAGTCAGAATAAATTTAACTGTTACTAACTAAAAATTTAGGATTTAAATTTTATAATTTTATAAAATAATTGTTTAGATGTGCTTGTAGTCGATGAGAGTTAAATTGTTTTTCTTAAATATATTTTTTAAGTAGATTAAGAGAAGACTCTCTTAGATATAGGAGAGTCTTCTTACGTTTATAACGCATATCATAAGTAATAGGAGGTGTTATACATGATTAAGATTTATTTGTTAAATATGGTGATTATCTTTGAAAATGTATTATTAAGTAATAAAGTTAATATGATTGAAAGGAGGAATATAAAATGAAAAGAGTATTTTTAATATTTATGAGTTTGATGTTTATAATGTGTTTAGCTGGGTGCAAGGATGAAAATCAAGTTACAAATAATAGTCAAGATAAATTTATAGAAAATAGTGTGATAAATAAAAATCTGGAAGATTATTTAAACGAATATGAACTAAATGGACCTGTTAAAATTAGTAAAGTAACTGCTTGCAAGTTAAAAATACAGTCTATTCAATTAAAAATTAATAATTGTTTTTCATTTGGACTAGATGGTAACAAGATTGAGAATTATGAAAATTATAATACAAATGATTTAATAGAAGACATCGAGTTTCTTTTAATTGTAAACAGAGAAATAAATGTAGGTGCTATAAAAGTTGAAGATATTAAATTGGATGATATTGATTCCTTATTATTTCAACTAAAAAAAATATATTATGGGAGATAGCTTATATGAAAATTAAAAAAATCATGTTTTGTTTTTCTTGTTTACTTTTAATGTTTGTTGGTTGTATTTTTACTCCGAATATACCTGTTTTTGCTGCTGGTGAAATTAATATACCATATAGATATTTCGTTGTTCAGCAAGAAAGAATGTTATATTTAGAAGAGGGAGATTTTTCTGAATTAATATTTGAAAGAGGAGCGAAAATTAGTGACTCTTCTGATAATGAATTATCTAGTTGTATAATAATAAGAGAATTGGATACTGATTATGTTTTATATTGCTTTGATGAAGTAGAAGGCGAAGTATTAATTGCTCCTGAAGCTTTGAAATATAATAATATTAAAATTTTAACATCTGATGGAGTATTTCTCTTATATCTTTCCGATTATAATGTAATAATTAATCCAGAAAATGATCAGATTTTTGCAGTTGATGTTGACTTAAGTTGGTTTGATCAAATGATGTTAAATCCTACGTCTTTAGATTCGTTAGGAACAGTCGTTGATAGTTATACGATTTCGAATTCATTTTATTTTTCTAATTTAAATAGTAATATGGGAATAAACGATAATGGCTCATGTACATATGTTGCATTATCATCAATATTAGGTTATTATGACATTTTTGTTAATAATAATATCGTTCAAAATAATTATGAAGGGAAAAATTTTATTAATTTTGGTAATATAATTAACAGTTATGATACTTCAATATGTAATAATTCTCCAGGAGTTTCCGATGAATTTCATGATTTTATAATTCAAGAAATAGGAGTTAAAGAAAAAAAGTTTCATGCATTAAATGAATCGTATGCACTAACTAGAAATCAAGGAATGGAGGTAATGGGAAGCTATCTTAATAACTATTCTTTACTAAATGAAACTGATTATACTATTGGATCGTTAGATTCTGAAAATGCTATAATTCAAAAATTAAATAATAATATTCCGGTTATTTTAGGTTATAACTCATGGGGATATGATGTGGAGATGGATTCAGAAGATTTTTTATTAAATATGTTTAATTATCGTCATATGGTTATTGCTTATGGATATGAAATATTAAATGATGGTACAGTTTACTATAGATGTAATTTAGGATGGCAAGGTATTGATAATACGTCTGATGTTTACGTAAAGTCATACAGTGAAATTGAGGGGTTTTATTTAGAATTAACTAATGTAGAACATATATGTAGTGATGCATATATAAATAGTATTTCTTCTACTGAGGAACACCATTTTTGTGCAAGTTGTGGAGCTATATTTATTGACGAAGTTGCATTAAATTGTCAAACTGAACCATATGAAGATTCACTATATTTACAACAAAATCAAACTATAATTTATGAGTTAGATTTAGAATGTGACACAAGATATGATTTTGAAGTGGAATCACCTAATTTATTAAGTGTTGGTTTATATGATGAAAACATGACATTGGTTTCAGAATTTCTTTACATTCAAGGAACAAATAATAATTATTATTATTTCAATGTTCAGGATTTAGAAGAAGGAAGATATCATATTAAAGTAAATTTAGCAAGTGGTTCTTCTAGTTGCAATATCAATGTTACATTAGATCATAGACCAACAAGCCCTGAAGAAATACTAGTAAATGAACCAGTAGATGTGTTAGAGCATTTACATTATAATAGTAATGCATATTATTTTATGAGAAATAAACCTGGTATATATGAAGTTGTTTTAACGGGAATATCTTCAAATGGAACAATTATTTATCCAGAAGGAACTATAACAATTGTAAGTGGTGATAATGTTGTACAAAAATATGTCTTTACTGAAGAGGACTATGACAACCCTGCTACTAGTTTAAACGGATCAAATACAATGACTTGGTTAGTAGATGATTATGCTAATTATTATATTAACATTGAAATTAGTTCGACCGGATTAACTTCACTGCAATTAGAGGTTAGAGAATTAGATACATTTACTTTATCTGCTAGTGATGAATTTAGTGAAATAAGTCAATTAGTAAATGGAGATAAATTTGAAATATTAGATGTTGAAAGAACGGGAGAATATAATGTGCAAGCAACATATACTGGATCTCAAACTGATGATATGTTATTTGTAATTTTAAGAAAAAATAGTGATGGATTATTTGAAGAAGTTGATGGTGGATTATTTAATAATACAACAAACTTTGAAACTGATGTCTTACTAAATACAGGTGAACAAATTTATATTGGTTATTTCAATGGAAATGGCAATGGAACACTTTCTTTAAATATTGAAAGAAATGTTAGTAATACATTCTCATTAATGACTGATCCAAACGGTAATGTAACTGTTGGGTCAGAAGTATCATTAAATAATGGAGAATATGGTGGAACAACTTTAACACAAGGTTATACTAGAATTGTTTATTTAGGAATCGATGCACCATATATCGAATCAAGAACTCAATATAACTGGTATACAACTGATTCAAGTGTTGCTATAGTAAGTGCTTATGGTACAGTAACTGCAACTGCAACATGGACTGGAAACCAAGAGTATAAAACAGTAGTGATAAGAGCAGTTTATAAATCAAATCCTACTATTGTTGGTGAAATAACTTTAACAGTATATAAAGAAACAAACACAGCTATAGAAGTATTAACTCAATATGGAATGGATGTTCGTGGTGACGGTTCACAAGGAACAGAAGTGACAGTTTTACATGAATCACAAATAAGTATTGGAGTTATGCCTGATGTTGAAATTCATAAAGGTTATACAAGATACATATGTTTAGGTAGTGATAGTCCTAGTAATATAATTCAGAATTTTACGTGGTCTATTGATAGACAAGATGGAGAAACAGGAAATGCTACTGTAAGCCAATATGGTGTCATCAAAGGAACTACTGAAGGTGATATTACAATAAAAGGTGTGTATAAATACAATCCTAGATATGTAATTTATATAACAGTAAAAGTATTATAGAATATTTTGACAATTTTCTACAAACCAACTAGTGTATAATATTAGTGTATAAACTAATATTATATGCAGTATAGTTTTAGATTATACGCATTAATGTTAAAAATCTTAAAATTTATAATCTTATTAAATAAGATTACAAAGGAGGGATTATGTAATGCGTTGGACAAACGACACTACGCCGCTTCGAATACGTAGCGGTTGCTATGATAATACATAAATTGTATTATACAATTAAATATTTTAAATAAACTGGCAATTATGGCTAGATACCTAGTATCTAACTATGATTGCCTTTTTGTTTGCAGAATTTGTATTAATTTATATATTCGTGGACCTCCTTGCGGATTTTTAAGTTTTTTTGAAAATTTAGAAATTCACAAGGAGGTTTTTTATTATGAAAAAGAAAGTTATTTATAAGGTGACTACTAAATATTCAATTGAAATTGAAACTGAAAATATTGATGAAGAAAAGTTAATTGAAGAGTTAAATAAAGAGTTTGAAAGACAACTTAAACAAGATAAAACATATCACGCAAGAACTGTATCATTAGAATACTTAAATCAAAAGTATGGATTTGAACTTGCTGATACTAGTTTAAGTGAAGATGAAATTGAATTAATAGAACAACAAGAATTAGAAAAAGAAGAATTTAATAAAAAATTACACGAAGCAATAGATAAATTAACTGATAAACAAAGAAAAGTTATTTATATGTATTTTTGGGAAAACAAAACATTTAGACAAATAGGTAAAGAATTGGGTGTTCATTTTACGACAATTGAAGAGTCATATAATGCTGCAATAAAAAAAATTAAAAAAATTTTAAAAATTTTTTAAAAAACACCCCTACAAAACGCCACTTTCTTTCCATATATAGTGAGGGGATATTTTTTCTCTTTAAAAGTTTTAAGTGGAGGACAAGTTATGGATAATAAAAAAGTTTATAGTTATTCATTAAAAAAGAAAAAACTTAAAAAATGGATCTATGAAAATAATTATACATTACCTAAATTTGCTAAAAGATTAGGGATAAGTAAGTATGAACTTAAAAGGAAGTTATCAGAACATGATAGTTTCAATAAGCATCAAATTAAATCATTAATCTATTTAGTAGGAGCAAGTAATGCAATTGATATTATCTACTTTCCTTCACTTAAAATAAAGAACAAGATTATTAGTGAAGTTTTTAGGAAAGGAGGGAAAATGAGTAAATGAATGAAGTGAAAAGATTAAGCAAAAGAAATGAACTTATTGATGAAATGTTAAGGAACAGTTCAAAGCTTAAATCTTTTTATCACTTTACATCAATTAATCCACAAATTACTCTTCATACTGCATGTCAAGTAATTATTGAAAGAAATGATTTAGAAATTTGTCATTCATTTGAAGAGTGGAATGAAATAGGAAGAAGGATTAATAGAGGAGCAAAAGGAATTCCATATTATGATACAAATGGATATAAAAGATATTTATTTGATAGTAGTGATACAAATGGAAAAGAAAAATTTACAAGATATTATTATCCATTAGAAAGATTATTAATTGGGTTAGATGAAATAAATAATACAAGCCTAATTAATGATGAAAGAAGTGATTATAGAAAAATCCATAATGGTATTAAAACTTATCTTGAAAATGATAATTTTCTTACAAGTGATTTAACTAGAAATAAGTTATTAATTGAAGGTATTAGTTATATCTTATATTCAAAAACAGATAAACCTAATCAAGATAATATTTATATTAATCCTCTTCCTTATTCATTAAATGAAAATGCAAATCTATTTAAAGAAATCTATTTTAAAGCTCACGAAATTCATCGTGTTATTGAGGAAGCATATCTATCTAGTTTAGAAAAAGAAGAGGAAATTAAAGTTGATGAGATTCATGAAGAATTTATTGATGATTTTGAACAAGAATCATTTGATGAAGAAATTGAATCTATTATCAATAATGAAGAAACTGAAAACGAAGAAGTATTAGTTAAAGAGGAACACTCTTCTAATAAAACTAAATCCAAACAAACTGGAATTAAAGATAGAAAGAAAAAAGAACTTACTTTATTTGATGTATCAAGTGAGAAATCAAAAGAAGAAAAGTTAATTGAATGGGGAATTAAATATGGTAGTGGATTTGTAGATGGAAGATTAAGAATTTATTATAAGTATCATAAAAATCCTACAATTTCTGACTTTGCTAAATTTATTAGAGATGAATATGGAATAGGTGGTATGAGTGATTCTACTCATAACTTGTGGAATGACTCTAAAGGTCTTTATTTAGAAAATAAAGATAAAGAACATGAAGATGCTAATGCAAAAGTATTTCTTAAATGGAATGAAGTTGCAGTTCATGTTGCTGATTTAATTGATGAAGATAATTATTTAACAGCTGAAGAAAAGAATAGACTTAATATGTTTATCTTCATAAAAGAAAATCCAGATATTAATAAAAAGATAAAATCCTTAGTTGAAGAAAAAATTGAAGAAGCAGTAGATAATACAACATCGCTTTCTTGGGTTACTTATTTTGATGAATTTGGTGAAGATGAAGATTTTGTAAGAAAGCATTTAGATCTATATTTATATCACCTTGAAGATAGTATTAAAGTTGCTGATGTTGAAGTAATGGATGATGGAATTGATGTAGTTTATTATGGTGATTATTGTAAGAATGTTAAATTTGATGATGAAGAAGAAATACAAAATATTGAAGAAGAGCGTGTTGAAATTAGTGAAGTTGAAGAAATAGTAGAAGATGAAGAACTTGGTGGATTAAAACAAAGATTTAAAAATAATATTGAAGCTATTAAATTACAAAAGAGACTTTATGAAGAAAATAGAAATCCAACTGATGAAGAAAGAAAAATATTACTTAAGTATGTTGGATTTGGTGGACTTGCTCAAGCATTTGATGAGTTTAATGAAAAATGGAAAAATGAATATATTGAACTTAAAACTTTACTAACTGAATCTGATTATGAAAGAGCAAAGGGAAGTGTATTAAATGCACACTTTACATCTCGAGAAGTAATTGAAGGAATTTATAAAGCATTAGAAAAGTTTGGAGTCGAAGGTAACAATAAAGTTCTTGAGTCATCAATGGGAACAGGAAACTTTTTTAGGTATATGCCAGACTCAATTAATACTGATTCCAAACTATATGGAGTTGAACTAGATAATATCACAGGACGTATTGCTAAAAAATTATATCCAAATGTTAATATTCAAATTAAAGGTTTTGAAGATACTACTTTTCCTAATAATCATTTTGATTTAGTGGTTGGAAATGTTCCTTTTGGAGGATATTCAGTTTATGACAAAGACTACAATAAATATAATCTTTTAATCCACGATTACTTTATAGCAAAATCAGTTGATAAGGTAAGACCCGGTGGAATTGTTGCTGTAATTACAAGTAAAGGAACAATGGATAAGCAAAGTCAAAATGCAAGGAAATACATTGCAGATAGAGCAGAACTTATTGGAGCAATAAGACTACCTAATACCGCATTTAAAAAACTAGCTGGAACTGAAGCAGTTGCTGATATTTTATTTCTTAAAAAAAGAGATACTCCAATAAACGCAACACTTGAGAACACCGAGTGGCTTGGAGTATCTAAAGATGAATTTGGTTATGAACTTAATAATTACTTTATAAATCATAAAGAAATGATTTTAGGAACACTAAAAGAAGATTTTGGTTTATATGGTGCTATTGATTTAACTGTTATTCCAGATGAAAGAGATTTAAGCAAGGCACTTGATGATGCAGTAAAACTATTACCACAAGATATTTTTGAAAAAAGTGTTAATGATGAGCTAATAGAAACAAGTAATGAAAAAATAGAAGTTGATTATGATTTAAAAAATCTTTGCTTTAAAGTTGTTGATAATAAACTTTATCAAAGAGTTAATGATGAAATGGAAGAAGTTGAAATTCCTAAAACTCCAAAAGATGCGTTAATAAGAATAACAAAAATGATTGAGTTAAGAAAGAGTTTAAGAAATATACTTGATTTACAAATTAGTGGTTGTAGTGATGAAGTGTTAGCTACTGAACAAGTAGAACTTAATCAAAAGTATGATGAGTTTGTGAAAAAGTATGGATTCTTAAATAGTAGCATTAATTCAAAGTTATTTAAAGATGATGGCGATTCTTCACTTCTTTTTGCATCTGAATTTATTTCAAGTGATAAAAAGACTGCAACTAAAGCTGATATTTATTTTAAAAGAACAATTAGACCATACACAAAAATCACATCCACAAACGATTCATTTGAAGCATTACAAATTTCTAAAAATGAACTAGGTAAAGTTGATATTTCATACATTGAAAGTCTAACTAAAAAAGACTATGACACAATTATTAAAGAACTTGGTAGTAGTATATTTCGTGATCCAGAGCTTGTTGATATAGATGATAAATATTCAGGCTTTGTTACAAGTGAAGAGTATTTAAGTGGAAATGTAAAGAAGAAATTAATTACCGCATTTAATTATAAAAACTCTTATCCTACGCTAGGATTTGAAAAGAATGTTAAGGCTCTAGAAGAAGTACAACCTCCTCCATTAAAAGCAACTGAAATTGCTGTAAGACTTGGGGCTAGTTGGATTGATACAAAAATATATAAAGACTTCTTAGTAGAAACACTAGATATTCCTTATTATTATGCCAGTGGAATAGATGTCTTTTATAATAAACATGATTCAAGTTATAGAGTAGATTTAACTGCTAACTATGTAAGAGGTTTTAGGTCTCAAAAAATAGCAAGTTTATCTACAACTCGTGCTTCTGCTTTTAGATTATTTGAAGATTCACTTAATTTAAAATCAACTAGTATTTATGACACTATTGAAGTTGAGGGTAAAGAAAAAAGAGTATTAAATAAGGAAGAAACAATTGCTGCTAGAGAAAAACAAAATAGAATTAAAGATATGTTTAAAGAATGGATTTTTAAAGATCCAGAAAGACGTGACATGTTAGAAGAAACATATAATAATTTATTTAATCAAATAAGACTTCCAACCTATAATGGTTCTTACTTAAGGTTTCCAGAAATGAATCCAACAATCACACTTAAAGACCATCAAAAAGATGCAGTACATCGAATTATCACAAGTGGAAATACACTTTTACATCATGTAGTAGGTGCAGGAAAAACTTATACAATATGTGCTGCAGCTATGAAGTTAAGACAATATGGACTTGCTAAAAAACCAATGATAGCTGTTCCTAATCATTTAGTTAGACAGTGGGCAAATGAGTTTAGAACTTTATACCCTAATGCTAATCTATTAATTGCAACTAAAGAAGATTTAGAAAAAACAAATAGAGAAAAGTTTGTATCTAAAGTTGCATTAGGTGACTGGGATGCTGTAATTATTGCACAAAGTTCATTTGCAAAAATTCCGATTTCTACTGAACGCCAAATTAGAAAGATTAAAGAAGAAATATCTAAAATTGAAGCAAGTATTAGAAATGGTTGGGAAACTGATGGAGTACCACGTGGAGCAATTAAAAATTTAGAAAGAATTAAAAAAAGTAGAGAAACAAGTTTAAAGAAATTACTTGATGAAGGTAAGAAAGATAGTGTATTAATATTTGAAAATTTAGGTGTTGATTACTTATTTATAGATGAAGCTCATTTTTATAAGAATTTATTTTTATATACAAAAATGAATAATGTATCTGGTATTTCAACTGCTGCAAGTCAGAGGGCTACAGATTTACAACTAAAGTGTGAATATATTAATGAACTACATAAAGGTGATAAAGGAATTGTTTTTGCAACTGGTACACCAATATCAAACTCAATGACTGAAATGTATACAATGCAAACATATCTTCAGCCACGTACATTACAAGAACTTGGAATTACATACTTTGATGGGTGGGCAGCTGATTTTGGTGAAACTATAACATCTCTTGAAATGTCACCTAGTGGACAAGGGTATCGTGCTAAAACTAGATTTGCAAAGTTTACAAATCTACCTGAACTTTTAACTTTATATAGAAGTTTTGCTGATGTTAAAACAAAAGATATGATAAAGCTTGATGTTCCAAATCAAGTAAGAAATGTTATAACACTTAAACCAAGTGAAAACATTATTGAACTTGCTGAAGAAATTGCAGATAGAGCTGAAGCCATTAGTGGTGGTGGAGTTGATCCACATATTGATAATATGCTTAAAGTTACATCTGATGGTAAAAAGTTAGCACTTGATCCTAGATGTTTTGATCCTAATGCAGTTGATGAAATGGGAAGTAAACTTAATGAATGTGCTTATAGAGTAAGTGAAGTTTATAAAAAGACAAACCATTTTAAAGGAACACAACTTATATTTTGTGACCTTTCTACTCCAAAGTGTGCATTTGATGATTATGAATATGGAAAAGATTTTGATGTTTATAATGACCTTAAATATAAACTAACTATCTTAGGTATTCCAAAAGAAGAAATAGCTTACATTCATGAAGCAAATAGTGACCTTCAAAAACAAGCATTGTTTTCTAAAGTTAATGAAGGTGAGATTAGAGTTTTAATTGGAAGTACTGAAAAGTGTGGTGCTGGAACTAATGTTCAAAAAAGACTTATTGCTCTTCATCATCTTGATACACCATATAGACCAAGTGATATGGAACAAAGGGAAGGAAGAATTATAAGACAAGGAAATCAAAATAGTGAGGTTGAAATTTATACTTATGTAACTGAAAGAACATTTGACTCATATTCTTATCAAATATTAGAAAACAAACAAAGATTTATTTCTCAAGTTAATAATGGAAATCTAACTATTAGAGAAGCTGATGATATAGATGAGGCAACTTTAACTTTTGCAGAGATAAAAGCGATAACAGCAGCCAATCCAAAAATTAAAAGAAAGATGGAACTTGATACAGAAATTGCAAGACTAAAAGTTTTAGAAGGACAGTATAAAAAAAATTTATACCTTCTTCAAGATAAGATAAGACGTGACCTACCACTTGCAATTAGTAAACAAGAGTTATATTTAGAAAACTTAAAAAAGGATATTAGTTTACTAAATAGCCTTTATAAACCTGATAGTGAAGAGTTTTTAATTAATGTAAAAGGAATTAATTATACTGATAAAAAGGAAGGAACTAAAGCATTAGGTGATGCTTTAATGGTTGCAAAAGATGATGAAGTAATAGCTGAATACAATGGTTTTAAAATAAGTTTAAATCCTATTATTTTACTTACTCAAGAACGTTCTATTACTTTATCTGCTAGTGGAAGATACACAATGGATATTGGAACAAGTTCAATAGGTAATATGACTAGACTTGATAATTTCTTTAAAGAGTTTCCTTTAAGAGAAGATAGAGTAGAAAGAAAACTAGAACAATTAAAGAAAGATTTAGAAGATGCAAAAGTACAAGTTGATATGCCTTTTGAACATAAAGAAAAGCTAGAAGAATTACAGATTGAGTTAAATGAAATTAATGCTGAACTTGATTTAAATAAAAGTGATGATGTAGTGATAAGTGAAGATGAAAATAACAACTATAGAGGAGTTATTATAGAGGATATAAAGGAGAGTGAAATTATTGAACCATTCGATAAAGTCGCAAGTTTAAGAGTTAATATTCTTCCATCATATGAAGTGAGTCAAGATGAGATGAATAAGTATGGTTATAGTTGGAATGGAATGTTACCTATTAAATTAAATAGTGTAGATGTGATGAGAAAGTTAGGGCTTGATGTTTATAAATTATACCCTAATGATACAGAAAGTAAGCTAGAGGATGATAGTGATATAGAAAATCATGATGGACTATTTGGAATAGAAAAACCAGAGTGGATCGAGTTTTTAAAAAGTAATGAAGCTAAAGATTACTTTAATACAAGACTTGACTTTATTACTACATCAAGTGAAGTTGTAAATGAAATGCTTGATTATATGGAAGAAGATCATACAAAGTTTTTAGATGTTAATGCAAATGAAAAAGAATATATCAAACGTTTTGTTTTACCACTTGGAGAGTCTAGTAGTGATGATAAAAAAAGATTTGGTAAAGTACTAGCTGATGAATTTAGTAAAAGAATTGAAGATAGTTTTGGAAAAGGAGTTATATTACAATTTGGATTTTCTAATGAAGAAATTAAAAATGAGTTAATTAGTAATTTAGATAATGAAGAGTTAAAGGCATATTTAAGTAAGAATAATTTCTATAAAGAAATGGTTTCACACAAGGTGATAAATGAGTATGAAGAGTTTAGAAAAGAAGTTTTATCAAAAGGAAATGATGAAGCATTTAAAGAAAGTTATAAGATACATTTCTTTACAGAACTTAAAGACTTTCTTACAAGTGAAGAAAATAATTTAAATGATAAAGAATATGAAATGTTATTTAGAGAAAATGTACCAATACTATCTAGTTTATTTGATTACTATTTAAAAGAAGAATATTCAAGCATTGAAAACTATTCGGAAATTAATAATCTAGTTGTTAGTTATAACGAAAAATATAATAAAAATTTAGTGAAGGAGGAAGAAAACATTATGCAAGAAAATCATGAAGTTGAAAGTGAAAAGAAGAATTGGCTTAAGATAAACGTTCCAACTTCTGCTTTAATTAGAAAGTATGATAATCATTCGTTTTTAAGAATGCCTACATCTCATGAAGAGTATGGTGGTTATACTTACAATATGTTTAATTCTAGGATTAAACAAGGAAGAATGATTACTGATTTACAAAGTGACTCAAGAGAACTTTGTTTAGAATTAATTGTGGAAGAAAATGAGCAAATCATTTTAAGAAATGGTGATAAAGAAAAGATTGTTACTGGGTTAGAGTTTGAAAAGTTAGTTAGAGGAACAATGGATAAAGATTATGAGACACCTAAATCTTATAATGAAATGGTTACCTTATCAGTTCCAGTTGAGTCAAGAATTGGAAAGTATGAGTCATCATCTTTATTCGTTTTACCAAATTATTCAAAGTATAAAGGTCAAGACTTTTATATTCCTAATAGGTTTGTGGAAGATGATAAGTTAAAAGATGGAAGACTAAAAATCTCTTTACCAGACAATTTTAGTATTAGTGTTAAAAATAGAGAAACAAATGAAATAACTAAAATTACTCCATTTGATTTAATTGAAGAAATGGACTCATCAAATATTGATGATTATAGAAAATCAAATACTAACTGGAATGTAGTATCAGTTAATAAAGAGGCAAGACTTGGTGTTTATGAAGAGTCTAGTTTATTTAAAATGCCAAATGGTTCATATCAAGGTTTTTGTTATTACTTACCTAATAAATTAATTAAAGATTCAAGTGATACTCATTTAAGAATTAATCTTCAAGATGATATGGAAATAACACTTAAGAATAAGTCTAATGAACAAATCATTTTAAAGGTTGATGAGTTTATTAGTGAAGTAGGTGGAAAAGATTTAAAAGATTATGAGTCAGGTTTAGTTAGACCTAGTAGTGTTACAAATAATGCGTTTTCTGAAAGAGAAAAAGTATTAAGAGCAAATGTTCCTGAAGAAATGAAAAATATGCCTAACTGGGTAGTAGTTAGAACAAGAGAAAATGAAACTAAAGGACGCCTTGATAAATTCTTAATTGATGTTCATACTGGTAAGTTTGCAAGAAGTGATGATCCTACTACTTGGACAACATTTGATGAAGCATGTAAATATGCAAGAGAAAACAATTGTGAAACATTAGCTTATGCCTTAGATGGAAAGAATGGGATTTGTTGTATTGATTTAGATAAGTGTATTACAAAAGATGGATCATACTCACCACTTACAAAAGAGGTTTTATTTGCAAGTGATAATACCTATGCAGAAACTTCAATTAGTGGAAATGGAGTGCATTTATTTGGAAAAACTGATGGAATGGATTTAAGAACATTTTCAAGAAATGGTGATTTAGAGTTTTATCAAAAGTCTCACTTTATTGCAATGACTGGAGATTTAATTAACGAACAGTCTAATAATTTAAGAAACTTTGACGCTCTACCAATAAAGAAAATACTAGAAGCAACTTGTGATAAAAGAACACCATTTATGGGATGTGGAGAGGGTGTAGAAGGTTTATCTTTAATGAGTGATAGAGATGTTGTAGAAAAAGCAATTAATTCTAAACATGGAGAAACTTTTAAAGCATTATATGAAGGACAAGACTTACAAAATAATCATAGTAATTCTGATATGAGTTTAATGAATAGGCTTGCTTTTTGGTGTAATGGAGATAAAGAACAAATGATTAGAATATTTGCAACAAGTGGATTATTTAGACCAGGAAAATCTCCAGACTATTATGAGTCAACTGCAATTAAAGCTATAAGAGATACAACTGAAAGATTTCGTCCCACCAAAATTGAAGCACCAAAAGTAGTTAAACCAAGTGGTAGTTTCTTTGGAAAGGGAAGTTAAATGAATAAAGAAATTATACAAAAAGAAATCATAATTCCAAAAGGTATAAGTCTTGATGAACTTGATAGCTTTCTTGATACAGATGACTTTTTAATCCAAGATGAAGAACCAATTATGGTTGAGGAGGTGAAGATAAGTTTTGAGTAATGAAAAAACAATGTACGATAAACTAACTCCTCAACGTCAAAAGATTATTGATGAGGTATTAAAGAATTTAAGTGAAGGAACTGGGCTTTGGAAACCGGGATGGAAGAGTGAAGTTCCAGAATCATTTAGCACCAAAAAACCATATCGTGGAGTTAATAACTTTTATCTAACTTTAGTTAGTATGGCTAATGGCTATCAAGATAATAGGTGGTTAACTTATCACCAAATAGAATCTAATGGTTATAGTTTTAAAAAAGATGAAGAAGGTAATTCTTTAGGAAAAGGTAAAGGTGTAACTGTTGAGTTCTTTGAGTTTCGTGATAAGAATACTAAAAAAGCATTTGATAGAAAAGTATTAGAAGGAATGACTTTAGAAGAAAAAGAGCAGTATGTTAGAGATAACTTATATGCTCATAGAAGATACTATAGAGTATTTAATGGTGACTTAGTTGAAGGACTTCCTAAAAAAGAAGAGACAACTTTAAATGAAACTGAAAAAAACATAAGAGCTGAAAATATCTTAGATTACTGGAGTAAAAATGAATCACAAATAATTTATGGTGGAAGTAATGCTTATTATATTCCATCATTTGACGAAATACATCTCCCAGAGAGAAGTAAATTTATAAGTTATAGTGAATTTTATTCAACTGCTCTTCATGAAGTTGGTCATTCCACTGGGCATGAAAAAAGGTTAAATAGAGATTTGGGTGGTGGATTTGGAACACCAAGTTATGCAACTGAAGAACTAAGAGCCGAAATTGCCTCTATGTTCATTGAACAAGAATTAGGTATAACTATTGATGAAAACCATATTCAAAACAACAGTGCTTATATAAAGCATTGGTATGAAGGAATTAAGGATGATCCAAACATTTTATTTAATGCAATAGCAGATGCTGATAAGATTTCAAAGTATGTTATCTCAAAAGAAAAAACTGAAGAAAAAAAGATAGAACACTATGCTATTGTGGAAAGTGAAAATGCTTATGGAGAAATTGTCTATAAAGCCTACACTACAACTGATAAAGGTGCTACAGCTTTACTTGTTAATCATGGTTTTGCAAGTGTAGATGCTTTAAGAAAAGAGATTGATAAGATGAGTGAACTTGATTATTATAAAGATTCGACATTTAAAGAAGTATCAATTGAAGAGCTAAATCAAATTAGTTTAGATATTCAAAATGAACTTAACATTGAAGAAGCTAAATCATTAGTGTTTGTAAAACCAAGTGAGGTTGCTAGTAATAAGAATGAAGAAGTTGTTGCTAGAAAAATTGATATGAGTGAAAGAGGAATAAACTCACTTACTAGAATGAGTGATAAAGATGTTATAGAAAGAGCAATGGCTACTAAAGATGGTGAAAAGTTTAAAGAGCTTTATGAAGGTAAAAGTATATTAGGTAATTCAGAAAAAGATACTTTGTCTTTAATGAATAGACTAGCAATGTTTACTGGAGGAGATACAGAACAACTTTTAAGAATCTTTAAATCATCTGGTCAGTTTAATGAAAATAAACCAATGTCTTTTTATGAACGTCTAGCTGAGAGAGCAACAAACTTTATTAAGGAATTAAAAGCACCAAGTGAAAAATCACCTAAGTTTAATATTGGTTCAAAAAGACATTTTGGTCTAAACTCAAAAACTTAAAAGAAAGGAGGAACTCTAAATGAAAGAAAATGGATTTAAGTTTAAGGAAAGTTATGCAAATTCTATTAAAGCTATGAATGATAAACAAGCAGGAAAGTTTATTAAATTCTTATGTGATTATGTATTTTTAGGACGTCTTCCAGAAACTAATGATGCAACAATTAAATCAACATTTAATCTAATCAAGACACAAATTGATAGAGATATTAAATGTAGGGAGTATGGAAGATTAGGTGGAATTAAAAGTGCTGAAAAAAGAAGATTAGAAAAAGGGGAATTTGTCCTAGTGATTGATGAGAAAAATGAAGCTAATCCACTAAAAAACCTAGTCAAAAATATTATGGAAGGAGACACCAAGAACTAAAAGAGGCACAAGAAAGTGTTGCAAATTTGCTTATTTTATAGGCAGGATAAGGAAAAAGCAACAAACTGCGTTTATTGCATTTTCGATGGCCAAACAAGTTTGGCTCAAGAAGTGGGATACCCACCTTCTTGTTCTTGACAAAGTTATGGAAGAAAAAAAAGAAAACAATAGGACATTAAGAAAATATATAAGAATTTATGATAATAAGATATGGGATTATATAGAAAAAATATCAGAATTAGATGAGTATAAAGTTTCATTTAATAAATTGATTAATGATGCACTTATGTACGGAGTACCGATTTTATATAATTCTTTATTTAATATAGTTGAAGAAAAAGAAGAAAGTAATTCATCAATTAAAATGGTAAGAAAAATTAATGGTTTTGATGAAAGTTACTACTCACAAATTACAAATTTAATAAAGGAAGTAATTTTAAATGTTACCATTAATAAATCAATTTTATGTTCTTTATATGGAATAAAAGAAATAGAACTTGAAGGGCATAAAGTAGATATAAAAAAATATAGAAAAGGTGCATACAGAGATACACCAGAATATTTAATTGATTATGAAATTAATGGGTTAAATGAATTAAGAAAGTAGGTGAAGAATAATAGGAAATTCAAATATTATATTTAACATTGGATATACTCCTTATAAGCTAAAATCAAATGCAACTGAAAGTGAAATTCAAAAGCATAAAGAAGATAGGGCATTTTATGATTTGACTGGAGATGGAAAAAATATTTTAAATTATATCACTAGAAAAGATAAAGTAGATGATAGTTTTACCGCTTTAGAATATTTGCAAAAATCAACTAGAGTGTTTAATGGGAACGGTGTAATAACAGATGCTGAACTAGAATTAATGAAAGAAAGACTTAAAAATAACAAAGGTTTTATTTGGCATGGATTCATTTCGTTAAGTGAAGAAGAAAGTTATAAAATTGATAATCCAGAAAAATGTATCAAATTCGTAAAAAATGTATTTTCAAAGTTTTTTAAAGATGCACATCTAAATGAAGAAAATTTAGATTTAATGTGTGCATTACATAAAGATAGACCACATCACTTACATATACATTTTCAATTTTGGGAAAAAGAACCTAAATTTTATGCGAATGATGGTTCTATTACATATAGGCGTAAGGGGAAAATTGATAAAAGAGCATTAGATAAAATGTTTATTAATGCAGGACTTTATTTAGATGATGAATCAGCTCACTTCTATAAAAGTAGAATGGAGGCACTGCGAGAGCTTAAGGGAATGACTGCCATTAATGTTGCTATCACTACTAGTGATGATGTAAAGAAAAAACTATTAGAACTTGTAAAAGATTTACCAAAAGATAAAGATTATTCATATTCAAACATTGAAATGGAGCCATTTAGGGAAAGGGTAGATAACATAGTTTCACTTTTACTAGGTTATGATAGGGAAGCTCGAAAGGCTGATAATGAATTTTATAAGGCTTTACGTTCTAGGAAGAAAAGAGTAGAAGAAATAATTAAAACTACACATTTGTTTTCTGAAGATAATGTAAAACTTGAAGAAATGGAAAGGAATAAAGAAAAGTATGGTTATCGTATTGATGATGAAAGTAAAAATATCATTGATAAGATTGAAGCTGACTATATCAGAAGACAGGGTAATTTGGTACTTAATCTTGCAAGAAAAATAAAGCCTGAATATTTTGAAAGAAGCCTTAATAAAAAGTACAAGCCAAATGATACAAAATTAAAACGTAGAATTATCATTTCCGAAAAGAAAGTAAATAGTATGTTTGGTAAATTCTTACAGTCATTTGCTTTCCAAAGTAGATTACTTGAAAGAGATTTTTCAAGAAGATTAGAGGAAATCGAAGAGGAAATGAAACAAGAAAGGATTAAACAATCTAAAAAGGATAAGGAGGAAAAATAAAGTGTGAATAGAGATGAAGCCCTTAAACACAAAAAGAAAAAATCCCGAAGTTTAGATATTCTTCTTTGGTTATTTATCTTCACCTTTATGGCGGTACTTATATTACTTATATTTAATTTGACTACTAAAGATAGCATTTCAATTATATTAAATAATCGTAATTATTATTTAGTAGTTGGAGTTGTATGTGGGTTACTTATTATAGGATATTTAATGATGTATCGAATAGATGCTCAAAACATTGCGTTAAATGAAAATGATCTAGAAGATACAGAATGGTTAACTACTAAAAAGTTAAGAAAACTTCGTGAGTTTGAAGTTAGTACATTTAAAGATTTTAAATATTCAAAAGATGGTATTGTTATAGGTGCTGAAAAGAAAGGTAGTAATGTGGAAGTAATTGCTACAAGTCAATTACATGCATTAATTGTTGGTACTACCGGAAGTGGTAAAACAACGGGATTTGTTGACCAAAATATTGAAGTGTTAGGTAGATGTAAAACTAAACCTTCTATTGTTATAACTGACCCAAAAAAAGAGTTATATGAAAAACATGCTAATCAGTTAATAAAAGAAGGTTATAAAATATCAATGTTAGATTTAAGAGAACCTTACTCTTCAGCTAGATGGAATCCAATGAATGTATTAATTAGGCGTATTAAACTAGTTAAAGATTTAGAAAATAATCTTCAAAACAAAGATGGAAAGTATTATGGTGCAGGAGAAACATTTTTATCTTATAAAGATGCAAGAACAAGAGTTCAAGAATTAAAAGATGAAATCTATGAGAATGCTCAAGATTTAGTTTATACTTTATGTCCTGTTCAAAATAAAGACCAACCAACTTGGGAAGAAGGTGCAAGAAACTTAATCTTTGGTTTTGTTTTAGCACTTTGTGAAGATTGTATCAAAGGGAAAGTAGAAGAAAAACAATTACTACTTTTCAATATCTATCATAACATCACTAAATATTGTAGTGAAGATACTACAGCTTTAAGAGAATATTTACTTGAAGGTCGTGATGAGTTTTCTAAAGTTAGAGGACTTGTAAACACTGTACTTATTACAAGTGATAAAACTCTAACAAGTTATTTATCTGAAGTAAATAGTTATATGCAACAATTATCTGATGATGGAATTTTATCTTTAACATCAGAAAATGATTTAGATATTATAAATCTTGATGAAGAACCAAATGCGGTATTCATTATAGTTCCGGACGAAAGATTTACAAGACATAGATTTGTTACATTATTTATTACTCAAATGTATAAAGAACTTGTTGAAAAAGCTAATCTTAACTTAAGAAGAAATCAGTGTGAAACTGCAATATTAAAACGAAATACATATTTTGTTTTAGATGAGTTTGGTAACTTACCTAAATTTGAAAATATGGAAGGTATGGTAACAGTTGCTCGTTCAAGAGGTATAAGATTCTTATTTGTCTTACAATCATTTAGTCAGTTGACTGCTAAATATGGAAAAGACATCGGAGATATTATTAAAACTAACTGTAACGTTAAAATCTTTATTGGTAGTGATGATCCAGATACTAGAAAAGAGTTTTCAGAACTATGTGGACAGAAAAAGGTTAAAAACTTTTCAGTTAATACAAACGCTGAAAATCCTGCATCAAGTAATACTGGAGCAAGTAATCAACCATTAATTACTATTGGAATGTTAGAACGTCTTAATGGTAATGAAAAAGGAGATGCTATTGTATCGGTTAGAGGATATGAACCTATTTGGACAAAGTTTACTCCATCATATGAGTTAAAAGATGTTTACTTTCCAGAAGGTAAAGCAGATGTATCTAAAAGAGAAGCAAGACTTTTTGAAAAGCAAGATTATGTATTTGATATTGTAACTCAAAATGGTAGTAGTGATGAAGATAGAATATTAGATGAAATCAATAAACTAGATGAACAAGAGGTGATACTAGAAGAGAGTAATCAAGACAAGTTATTAGAACTTGATAAAGAATGGGATAAAGTCATAAATGAAATTCATAAGAAAATTGATATTCTTACTAGAATGTTAAATGGTAGGGATAGAAGAACAATTAAAGAAGCAAGACTAGAAGATAAAGCAACAATTCTTTATATGTTAATGGAAAATTATGACCAAACCATAGCACAAAAAATGCAAGACCTAGCAGACTATATATCTGGTGTTGCATTACCAGAATTATTACGTCTTCAAGACCTTGCAGTAAAATAATTGAAGAAGGAGGATACTATTTGAAAAGATTTAGAAACTATATTGTTTTAGGACTTATGACTTTAGTGATAGGATTTGCATTAATCTTTGGAAACAATGGTTTACAAGTAAATGCTCAAGAAAATCCATTTACTCAGTGTAGTCATGACTATTTAGAAATAGTTACTGATGCAACATGTCTAACTCAAGGATATACAACTTTCACTTGTAAAGTTTGTAATTATTCTTACAAAGATAAATACACTGAAGCATTAGGTCATGAGTTTACAAAAACTTTAAAAAAAGCAACATGTACAACTGGAGAACATACACTTTTTGAATGTGTAAGGTGTAACTTTAGTTATAAAGATGAAACAAGTGAACCACTAGGACATAAGTATATGTCAGTTGTAGTTAAACCAACTTGTACTCATAAAGGTTATACAACACATTTCTGTAGTACTTGTGGACACGAATATACAAGTGACCATGTAGATGAACTTGGTCATACATTTGAAAGTGTAGATGTTCCACCAACTTGTGATGAAGATGGATATACCAAACATAGCTGCCTTACTTGTAGTTATTCGTATAACAATAACTATATTGATAAGATAGGACATGATTATACAACTGAAGTAATTGCTCCTACTTGCTTTGAAGGTGGATATACAAGTTATTATTGTGAGAATTGTCAATATTCATTTATCGCTGACTATGTAAACTCAAGTGGTCATAATTATGGAAGTCGTATAATTGATCCAACTTGTGCAACTTATGGATACAAAGAAAACTTTTGTACTATTTGTAGTGATAGATTTGTTAGTGATTATGTAGATCCATTAGGTCATGAGTTTACAGAAATATTAGTAAATTCTGATAATGATACTATTGGATGTATTAAACATGTTTGTAATAGGTGTAATTATAGTTATTTGTCTAACTTTTCTACAAGTAAAGATAATGGCTATAATGAAAAAGAAGAACCAGTTCATGAACATACATACACCTTATACTCTGAACTAAATAAAGAAGCAATGTTATTCTTTGTTAGCAATAGGTGTGAGTGTAATCATGTAAATAATTCAAAAATACAAATTATATTTTCAAAAACTGGACAAGCAAATATTACAATGAATGTAAATGATTATGGTTATATTGACTATTCTAATTTAGAGGGGAAATATCAAATAATCGTGGTTAATGATTATGGAGTTATTTTAACTAAATTTGAAATAGAAAATAAAGTTGAAGAAGAGGATGATGTTATAGTAACACCACCAACTCCTCAACAACCGCCTACTCCAGTAAAACCACCAGTAGATGATAATAATGATGATAATAATGGAGGAAATGTTGATGATAGTAATAACAATCAAAATGATGATGTAAACAATAATCAACAAAATCAAAATGGTAATCAAAATAATACAAATGATAATCAAAATAATAACAACAATAATAATCAGGGTTCTGTAAATAATCCAAGTGGGGATAATGGAACAAATAATGGTGATACACCAAATGGAGATACAGGAAATAGTGATAATAATCAAGATAATTCTAATACTCCAGATAATGGTGAAGATGTAAATAAAACACCAGTAGAAGATAATACTCCTACTGATGGAAATGATGATGTAGATGATAGTAAAGGAAGTTCATCTACACCACTAGTATTAATATTAATTTTAGTTGTTTTACTAGTTGGTGGAACAATTATATTTATGCAAATTAAAAACAAGAAAAAATAATAAAGGAAAGAGGTAAAAAAATTATGATGTTTTTAGCAGATGCTACTTTAAATGATTCTTTGCAATCAATTGTTACAAAATTAAGTGAATTAATGGATAGTTTTTGGATTTATATTGTTATGGCACTAGCTGCAGTTGTTATTGTATGGGGTGCTTATGTTGGTATTAAAATTGCAATCGCACACAAAAATGAAGAAAAAATCAATGCTCGTGATATGGTTAAGAATTTGATTATTGGAATTGTGATTATTTTCGTTGTCGCAATGGGTGCACCATTATTAATTGAAGGCTTATCATCTTGGGTAGGAATTGGAGCTAACTAGCTTCTAATACAAGGCGGTAAGATAATCTCTTATCGCCTTTACTATATATAATAAGAAAAGGAGAAAAACAATGCTTATATTTTTTCAAGAGTTGATTTTACTTTTATTTCTTTGGTTCTTAAAAGTTATTGATGGTATTATGGAAATCTTTTCTGCTATTGCAGGAGTAACTGATGTTACCTATCAAGGGAAAAGAGTTAATATTATTGAGTTTATAGTTGGAGATTCTACAGTTGGTACGATATTTTGGTGTGTATTTATTTTAGCAGTGGGACTAACTTGCATATTTACAATAGTTGCTCTAGTAAAAAATATGATAGCTAATAATAGAAATATTACAACTATTATTGGAAAATTCTTTTTAGCACTACTTGGAACACTTGCAATGGTAGTAGTTGTAATACTTGGTATTTTAATATCAAATGCAATATTAGTATTAGTTTCAGAAATCTTTGAAATTGGTAATACAACAAAACTATCAAACTCAATATTTAATGCTTGTGTTGGTGACTGGGTAAATGGTTATTCGATTAATGAAATTAATGTTTCTACTCTTTCAGTTAGAAAAATCTTTGGTGATTATAATACTGCAGCGTTTGGTATTTGGCCTACAAGTTGGAAAAATAATGGAATGGTTAATCCAGATACATTCTTATATCTTCCTTCAATGATAGCATCAATTGGACTAATGATTGCAATGGTAGTTGCAATTATAAATCTTGCTAAAAGAGTATATGAAATTGTATTACTTTATATTGTCTTACCAGTTTCAATGTCTACAATTGCTATTGATGATGGAGCAAGATTTAAAATATGGAGAGAAACATTTATTACAAAAATTGTTTTAGCGTATGGTACTGTCTTTTCAGTTAATATCTTTATTTTGATTTTACCATTTATATCAAAGATGAAGATACCAGGAGTATCTAACTTTGCAAACTCAATGTTTTTAATCTTTATGATAATTGGTGGAGCTTTAGTAATTCCTGCCGGTCAAACATTATTTGCAAGATTATTTGGACAAGCTGATGATATGCATGCAGGAGGTAGTTTCTTAAGAAGTGCTTTCTATGGATCTAGATTTGCGAGTGCTTTAACTTTTGGAACAGCAAGTAAAATCATTAGAGGAATTAGTGGAATGAGTAGAAGATTAAGTAAAAGAAATGAAAACAAGAAGAAAGAAAAACAAGATGAAAATGATAGATATGTAGAAGAAAAGAAAGATGAGGAATCAGAAGATACCGGAGGTGGGGGAGAATGAGAATAATTCCTAAAAAAATAAAAGTAAAAAATACAGTATGGAAGTGTTATTCAATGCCCGATATAATTGTAGCATTAATAGTATTTGCAATTATATTTATTGCTATTACAATGGATGCTTGGGTATTTGCAATTATTATGCTACTAATTTCAGTTATTATGTTTATGCCAACAAGTGATGGAATATTTTATTCCTTCTTATATGAAAATATTAAGTTTATCTTCTCAAAGAAAAAGTATTCTAAAACATCTTCAAATGAAAAAGAAAATATTGATACTTTAGTTGCTTTAAAAAGTATTAAAGAAAATGGTGTTATTGAATATAATAATTCATATTTTGGAAGAGTTATAAAGATAGGACAAAAGAATTTTGGCATTGAAGATTTAGTAGAACAAAATGCAGACATTAATTATTTTGCAAGTGCATTAAAACAACTAGATGGAAATCAATGTGCTGACATTGTGAAAATTGATAGACCTGTTAATTTAGATCATTTTTCTGAAGAACTATTTGAAAGACTAACTGAAGTTAAAGAAAATGAATATGATATGTTTTTAAAAGAAATTAAAACTGAAATCTTAAGAGAAAGAATTGATAGAATTGACAGACTTAATAATATAAGAAAAAAATATTTATCAGACTTTTATATCGTTATCTATGGAAAGAATGAACTTGATTTAGATAATGCAACAATTAATGTATCTAGTGAAATTAATAAATGTGGAATAAGTACAAAGATTTTAGAAAGAAGAGATGTCGCTGTATTTTTAAAATACTCATATTCAAGAAACTTTGATGAAAGAGAAGTAAAGGATATTAGTGATGATGAATTAGTGAACTGGATAAAACCAAATGAAGTTGAATTCTTTTCAAATCATTATGTCATTGATGGAGTAGATGCAAGTTGTCTTGCAGTAAGTGATTTTCCGCTTCGTGTCAAAAATGCTTGGGGTAGTGAGTTATTTAATATTCCAAACACTAAAGCAGTACTTCACTTTAAACCAGTAGAAAAATACAAAGCAATTAAAAGAATTGACAAATGTATTTCTGAAATGGAAACAAAAGAAATCATGAGTGAAAAAGCAAGTGAAGCTAACTCGGCAGAAATTCATAGAGAATCTATGAATAGCTTACTTGATAGTTTACAAGCTGAAAACGAAACTTTATTTGATGTGACTCTAACTATTACTGCATTTAATTATTTAGATGATTCTAACTATAAAAAGAATGTTAGACGTGCAATGTTACTTGGAAACTTTAGACCTTCAACTTTATATGGTTTACAAGTAGAAGGCTTTAAATCAGCAAACATCTCACCAATTTCAACTTTAACTCAACAAGAAAGAGGAATTAATAGTTCATCACTTGCTGCAGTATTTCCATTTGTAAGAACATTTGTAATGGATGAAGGTGGAATTATGCTAGGTGAAAACAAAAACAATAATTATCCATTTATCTTTAACTTATGGAAAAGAGGAAACCTTTATCAAAACTCTAATGCAATGATAATTGGAAAAAGTGGAAGTGGTAAATCATTTTTCTTAAAGAGTTTAATTACAAATGAGTGGGCAAATAACACAAGAGTAATTATTTGTGACCCAGAAGCAGAATACATCACTCTAACTAAAAACTTAAGTGGAAATGTAATAGATGTTGGTAATGCAAAAGAAGGAAGAATTAATCCATTTCATATTTATAAAATCTTAACTGAAGATGGAACAAGAGCAGACCCAGTTGTAACTTTTAATACACATCTTAAGATGTTAGAGTCTTTCTTTAAGATAGTATTAGTTGGTGCAAGTAATGATGTAATTGAGTTAATTAATAATTTAGTAGTAGAGGCATATGAGAAAAAAGGTATTGTGGAAACTACTGATTGTACTCATTTACATGCAGAAGACTATCCAATATTTACTGACCTTTTAAATGTATTAAAAGAAAAAGATACAACTAATTTAGATTCTTTAACTTTAAGAGATTTAAGGACTGCAGAACTTTATTTACAAAAGTTTGTAAGTGGTAGATATTCTGATATTTGGAATGCACCATCAACTTTAGAAGTTGATTCAAGTTTAATTGATTTTAACTTTCAATCATTGTTTGCAAATAAGAATAATGTAGTTGCAAATGCACAAATGCTTTTAATTTTTAGATTTATTGAACAAGAAGTAATTAATGCAAGAGAGTTAAATAAAAATGGAAATAATTTAAGAACAATGATAGTTTGTGATGAAGCACACCTTTTCATTGATGCTAAATTTCCAATAGCACTTGATTTCTTTTATCAAATGAATAAAAGAATTAGAAAATATAATGGTTCATTTATTCCGGCTACTCAAAATATAGCAGACTGGAATGGAAATGAAGAGTTAAGAAGTAAGACTTCAACAATTCTAAAAAATAGTCAATATACATTTATTTTTAAACTATCAGCTCCAGACATGAAAGATGTACTTGATATTTATAAGGCAGGGGATAGTTTTAATGATGAAGAACAAAGAATGATAATATCAGCTGTAACTGGACAAGTATTCTTTATTGGTTCAACTGAATTAAGAGCTGCAATAAAGATAACTACAGGTGATTATGTAAAAAAACTTTTTGAACAAAATAGGGAGGATATGTAATTTTGAAAAAAGTATTAAGAGGTTTATTTTTATCATTGTTTTTAACACTGGCTTTAATTACCAATGTAGTGATTAGACCAAATTGTGTAGAAGTAAGTGCTGCTTCTACAAACAAATATATTTTAAATATGGATTATACTGAGACTTATAGTTCATATGGAATGAGTGCTCCACAAGTAACATCTGGTACATCAACAACACTTACTTTTGGTGGACATAATCAAAGATCATTAGAATTATATATCTATGGTTCATCTCATACATCAACTGTAGAAACTGCAAATAGTGGTCATAGATTTGATTTTAATGATATTACAATAGCAGTTGAAACTGATTATAGTATTAAGAGAACAAATCAGATTAATTCATATTCAGTAAGAAATGTTAATGGTACAGTTGTAGCAAGTAGTACAACTGCATCACAACCAACTACATTATATAGTGGAAATTTAGAAGATGGATCTTACTATATTAATTTAGTTTGGTATGGACAAGATTATTTTACAAGTTATCCAAATTATACTCAACAATCAGCTACATTTTCCATTACTTATTCATTCCAAGTTGATGGTAATGCTCCAGTAATAACTGGTGCATCTACATCTAAAACTTATTATGAAACAAGTGATTTTGAAGTGTCAGCCACAGACTCTGGAAGTGGACTTAAAAACTTATATATTAAAAATCCTAATGCAACTAGTTTTACTGCATGCCCTAATCCATGTCAAATAACAAATGGAGTTAATGGTTTATATTCGTTTTATGCAGTAGATAATAGTGGGAATGAAAGTGAAATCCATTATGTTTATTATGATGAAACACCACCTACTGGAGTAATTACTAATTCAAAAGGAACAACTATTTCATCATCTTATACAAATGCTCAATTCTTTTATAGTGCAACAGATGCAGATAGTGGAGTAAAAATTATGGAATGGAAAACTCCATTAGATAATGTTTGGCAAGATTATCCAACTGAGGTGCTAACTCTTGTTTCAACTAATGGAACTTATTATTTTAGAACAAGAGATAACGCAGGAAACTATTCATTAATTAAAACTATGAATTATGATACTAAAGCACCAACGATGACACTTTATACTGAAAGTGGTGTTGTTGCAAATGGATCTGTTGTAAGTGGAGAATATATTTATTATTCCGCAAATGGAACAGGAACTGGAGTAAGGAGTGCTTATGTCTTAATGCCAGGAGCAACAAGTTATGTTGCTGCAAGTACTTCAACTCAATATCTAGCAAGTGGTAAATATTCATTTTATTGTTATGATTATGCAGGAAATCGTTCATCAACTTATTCAGTAACTTTAGATAATGAATCACCGATTTTATCTGTAGAAGGAGCTACTTTTGGAACAACTACTCAATTTGAATTTAGAGTAACTGCCGAAGATGATAGTGTATGTGAACTTTATTATAAAGGACCAAATGATTTAGACTATCGAGTTTCTAGTTATAATTATGTGGATATAACTTATGATATGGATGAGGGAACTTATTACTTTTATGCAGAAGACGAGTTTGGAAATAGAAGTGGTGTAAAGTCTATTGAATTCTCTCAAGCTGCACCAGAGATTTTAATTCAGTATGATGAAGAAACCAATCATTATATGCTTACTTGGTTTGATAACACTTATACAGTAGGTGTTAATGGAATGGAGTGTTTTAGTGGTGGTAAATTAACTGAAGAAGGAGATTATGAAATTGTTGTTATTGCACAAAATGGAAAGACAACAACATATAATGTAAGAGTTGACCACAAATGGGTAAGAACTGGTTGGGTTGAGGCAACTTGTCTAGCCGAAGGTTATTCTATTAATGAATGTCTTACTTGTGATGGAGTCATTTATGGAAATTGGACTGGAATTGGTGACCACATTCCAGAAGTAATTGATGTAGTAAATCCAACTTGTGATGAGAAAGGATACACTTTGTATCAATGTGAGTATTGTTTGTTTCAATGGAAAAGTGATTATGTAGAGGCATTAGAACATGAATTTTATGTTGCAGGAAAGGTTGAGGCAACATGCCTTGCTGAAGGTTATACTATTAATAAATGTAAAAACTGTGATGTAGTTATTAATGGTAACTGGACTGGAATTGGAGACCATGTACCAGTTGTAATTGAGGTTGTTGCTCCAACTTGTGAAGAAGATGGTTATACTTTATATCATTGTGATTATTGTCTTACACAATGGAAAAGTAATTATGTAGATGCAATAGATCATGAGTTTTATGTTGCAGGAAGTGTTGAAGCAACTTGCCAACAAGAAGGATATACAATTAATAAATGTAAGCATTGTGGAGTAGTTATTAATGGTAACTGGACTGGAATAGGAGACCATAGTAAAACTGAAAAAGAAGTTGTAAATCCTACGTGTTCATCACAAGGTTATACATTATATCTTTGTGATATTTGTTTTGCTGAATGGAAAGGAAACTATGTAGACGCACTTCCTCATAATTATAAAGAAACTACTTATGATGCAAATTGTATGAATAAAGGATATACTCATTATGAGTGCTTAGATTGTGGATATTCATATGATGATAATTATGTTGATGTTTTAGGACATGATTATGAAATAACAAATAAAGTAGGTAGTTGTGAAGAAGAAGGAAGTATTACTTATAAATGTAGTTTATGTGGATATACTTATTCAGAAAGTGTTGGATTTGGTAGTCATAGTTATTTAACTACAACAGTCACACCTACATGTTTAGATAAAGGATATACTCAATATGAGTGTTCTTTATGTGGTAATATTTATTATGATAATTATGTAAGTGCAACTGGTCATAACTATATAAAAACTGTAGTTGATCCAACTTGTACAACTAATGGATATACAGAATATGAATGTAGTTATTGTGGTGACTCATATCAAAATAATACCACTTTAGCAATAGGACACAAGTATATAGAAACTAATCGTGAACCAACTTGTACTAAAAGTGGAGGAACATTTTATAGTTGTATGTTTTGTTCAAGTGAATATCAAACTAATGAAATACTACCAGTAGGACACGCTTATGAAACTGAAATATTAAAAGAATCAGACTGTGTCAATGAAGGAAAAAGAAGATATTATTGTCCTAAATGTGGTGATGAATATGAAATTATAATTCCCGCAACTGGTCATAATTATCAACTTTTAAATGAAAATAATAAAAATGGTGTAGTAGAAAGAACATATAAATGTAGTGATTGTGGTGACAATTATAGTGAAGCACTTGGGGATCAATATGATAAAGTTGCTACTTATGTTATTGATTTAGTTAATAAATATAATCCTTATATTGTATATGTTTTTACTGCAACTTCAGGACTTTGGAGTATTGGAATGGGTGTAGCATATGCTGTTGCACAAAAGAATGAAGACAAAGTGAAAGCAAAGAAAATGCTAGTAAATTACATAATTGGTATTGTTGCAATCTTTGTAATTTTAGTTGCATTACCTTATTTAGTTAAAGGAATTGCGATTTTATTAAGTTAAAAAATATTTAACATAATACTTGACTTTATCGTGCTATCACGATATAATATAAGTGTAGAAAGGATGATAGGTGAAAACTATGAAAAATAAAGAAATTTTAAGAAAAGTAGAAGCTAATGAAGGGCTAACATTAGAGGAAATAATCATTTATCAAAATGAAGTTAAACCTGTTAAACATGTCTATGGAAAGTATGGAACACTTGCTAAAAAGTATTTAGAAGAGCATAATTTTGGAAAGTATTTGTCACTAGGTGGTGATTTACCAACTTACTTGCATAACATAGACAAGCAAGCTGATGAGATTTATGAAGTAATGTATAAAAACCTATCAGCTAAATCTGAAAACAAAAAGACAGAAGATTTCTTAAAAAATGTGCAAATTGAGAATTCAATCCAAAAAGAAATTGAAGAAGTCATATTAAATGAATTAATATATGTAGAATAGGAGAAATTTAAAAAATGGAAATCGCAGTAATAGATCAAGTAGATACTTTAGAAAAACTACACGAAATTAGATACAGACTAGGGAATGAATTTTGTTCACCACATGAAATGGACATATATTTATTAGCAGTAGAGATTGTAGATAAAGAAATAACTTCAGTAATAGCTGAATTAAAAAAACTAGTTAATAAAGATGAAGGAGAAGAAAAAAATGAAAGTAATTAAAGCATTAGGATTTATAAGTAAAATTGGAATTATGTGTTTAGCAATAGTTTGTAATATAATATTAAATTTAGCAGCATTATTTGTAAGTGCAATAGTAAAATAGGAGGAATAAGTTATGCCAAGAAAAGAAGATACACCACTAAGAAATGCTAGAAGAAGTTATGAAGAAAGAAATAAGGAAGAAAGATTAAAAGCTACTACTCAGTTTAATACTAGACTTCCAAAAGAAAAGTATGATGAGATAAATGAGTTTCTTGAAAAACATAATATTAGAAAAATTGATTTAATTTATGCAGGCTATGAAGCGTTAAAAGAAACTTGTCGCAATTTGTCGAATAGCACTAAATAGCTTGATTTAGGGGAGATGAAATCCCCTTTTATTGACCAATTATAGTTAAGGCTCTTGTAGAAGGCTACTATATGGAAGACATCAAAAAGATGGAAACGTATAGTAGAATATACAAAAAAATATACGTTTCCACAACATTAAAGAGGAGGTAAACGTATATTAGAAAAAGTAAAATAACTCAAATCGTAAGTAGTTATTTTAGTGAAAAAGAAGAAACAGAAGACAAAGTTATAGAAACAAAAGTAGAAGAAGTAATAGAAGAGAAACAATTATCTAGAAAAGAACTACTTGAAATTTATTCAAAGAAGGTTTATGAAAATGAACCGATTGATCTAGACAAGTTATCAAAGGAAGATAGAAACTTATGTTATTATGCGATACAATTGGGATGGTTAAATTATCTAAAGGAAATAGATAAAATTACTCAAGTTGAATATGATAAAATAAAAAATTATCTAATGAATAAATTTAAGATTAAACCAAAACTAAATTTATAAAGAAGGGAGAGTATAATATTTAACTATATTATACAAGTTTAAAATATGAATAATAATGTTAAAGTAATTAAGGCAAGTGTTGCACCTAGAGATAGAAGAAAAATAAATCAACTAGGTGAATTGAGAGTAGGAGCATATTGTAGAGTATCTACTGATACTGAAGACCAATTAAATAGTTATAATTCTCAAGTTAAATATTATACTGACCTTATTAATAGTAAAGAAGAATGGACTTTAGTCGATATTTATGCAGATGAGGGAATTACTGGAACGCAAGTTGGAAAAAGAGAAAGCTTTCAAAGAATGATTAATGATTGTGCTGAAGGTAAAATTGATATGATTATTACTAAATCAATATCAAGATTTGCAAGAAACACAGTTGATACATTACAATTTGTTAGAAAGTTAAAAGAAAGAAATATTGCAGTATTTTTTGAAGAAGAAAATATAAATACATTAAGTATGGATGGAGAGTTATTACTTACTATTTTAAGTTCAGTCGCACAACAAGAAGTAGAAAATATTTCTGCAAATGTTAAAAAAGGTTTAAAGATGAAAATGCAACGAGGAGAAATGATAGGTTTCAAAGGTTGTTTAGGTTATGATTATGATCCAGTTACAAAAAATTTAATAATAAATGAAAAGGAAGCTGAAGTTGTTAGATTTATATTTGATAAATATATTGAAGGATATGGTTCTTTTACAATTTCAAGATTATTAAAAGAAAAAGGATATTCATCTAAAGGTGGATGCAAAAATTGGCCTGTATCTACAATTATTACAATATTAAAAAATGAAAAATATAAAGGGGATTTATTATTAGGAAAATCTTTTACATCAGATCCAATTAATAAAAAGAAAGTGATTAATAATGGTGAAGAAGATAAATATTATATTAGTAATCATCATGAACCAATTATTAGTGCAGAAACTTTTGATATGGCACAAAAAATAATGAGTAAAAATAGTGAATCATTTAAAAACTCTTTAAAGACTGATGGATTTAGACCTGCAAAGTATACATTTAGTCAAAAGATATATTGTGCATATTGCGGTCATAGATTTCAAAGAAGAGGAATTAATGAAAGATGTCATAATAATTTAGTTGGTTGGAATTGTACAACTGCAGTGAACAAAGGTAAAAAAGCATGTATTGAAAGTAGATTTGTAGAGCAATCAATTATAGAAAGTGGATTCATTGATGCTTTGAATAAGATTAAAAAGACTGGTATATTAGATGATTTTGTTTATAATTTAAAGACTATGTTAAATGATAAATCTCCAGAGAGACAAGCTGATGAATTGGTAAAAGAAATAAATGTATTAGAAAATAAAAAAAGACAATTACTTGAAATTAGACTTGAAGGTATTATAACTAAGGAAGATTTTGAAATACAATATAAATCCATAAGTGAAAAAATAGAAACTAAAAATAAACAATTATCAAAAGTCAATTCAGAGATTACTAATAAAGATGTAATTGCTATTAGAATAGAAGATTTAAGAAAAATTATATCAATTAAAACGATTGAAAGATTTGATAGTGATACATTTGAATTACTAATAGATAAAATAATTGTTGGTGGATATGATGAAAAAGGTAAACCAGATCCTTACTTACTAGAATATAAGTTTAAACTAAATTATAATTATAAAATCAATGGTCAAGCAATTAAAAAAAAATACACAGTGTGTCAAAATGAGTCGAATGATTTAGGTGCTATGACTACTTTTTGTCAGTTACGTACAACTCAGGTGCGTCGAAACATTGAGTTACATAGCACTGACACATTTTCTGAAATCTATAGGTCTTCTGAAAAGAGGATCTATTTTTTATTTTTATAGGGTATTTTAGCTAGTTTTAGTTAGAATACCTTATTTTTTTATGCATTTATGAAACATTTAGATTTAAACACCTAAGGAGACTAACCACGGATTCGAACCATTAACTTACGGGATTCGAATGTTAGGTTCTGATGGGACTCGAACCTATAAGAGATAATGGTGGAAATAAAAGTAGAATTGTTGTATAATATACATAAGATAAATTAGGATTTGTAATGCAGTTGAAAATTGATCTATTTAATAAAAAAACTTAAATAGTAATGTGAGATAATAAGTATCATCTCAAAAAAAATTGTGAATGTACTGATAAAATGTAATATATTTTGTAAATCTCTTGACTCTCCCCTTAGAGTAGTTTGTATAATAAGTTTGGATGGTGATTTTAATGTATAAAATTGGTGATTTTTCTAAAATGAGTAAAACAACAATTAAAACTTTAAGATATTATGAAAATGAAGGTTTGTTAATTCCTGCTTATGTAGATCCTTATACTAGTTACAGATACTATGAAAGTAGCCAATTAACAGATTTAACAAAGATAATATCTTTTAGACAAGCAGGTTTATCTATTCATGATATTAAAGAAGTATTAACTGGTAATAATGTTAAAGGAATTTTAGAAAAAAGGAAAAAGGAATTAGAATTAGAACTAAATACATTAAATAATAAACTATCCAAAATTAATTACTTAATGGAGGACATAAATATGCAAAATGAAATTACAATTAAAAAAATACCTAGCTATATAGTATATTATAGAGATGGTATTATTTCGGATTTAAGCAAAATTACTGAATTTGCTTTAGAAACTGGAATGTTATGTGCAAAAGCTAATCCAACGCTTAAATGTATTTATCCTGAATATTGCTATGTTAGTTATTTAGATGGTGAATACAAGGAAAAAGATCTAATAATTAGATATGTACAAGCAGTAGAAAATATAGGTGTAGAAGCAAATGGAGTAAGATTTATAGAGATACCAGAAGTTGAGGTTGTATCTATTTATCATAAAGGTAGTTATAATAACTTAAGAGAATCATATGATATTATTTTGAAATTCATTGAAACTAATGCTTATCAAATAACTGATAATGTTAGAGAATGTTATATTGATGGATGTTGGAATAAAGAAAGAGAAGAAGATTATTTAACTGAAATCCAATTCCCTGTAATAAAAAGATAAATTTCTATTTATGGATTAGATATGTGGAATATAAAATGAAGAGTTTAGCTAAGTAAATATGAAATATTTTGTAGTGTTAATAATTTTTATATTACTACTAAAAGTTGCATTATGAAACATTTTGTAGCGTAAAATTTAAATATGAAACATTTAGTAGTGTAAAAACCCAAAATGAAACATTTAGTAGTAATGACACATT
>JAZNJG010000088.1:0-8412 GCA_045577945.1 Bacilli bacterium
CATAGTGATGTATCAACTGCTTTATTAAATAAAGTTGAATATAGCAGTGATATTGCTTATTATTGGGATGAAAGATTTAACCTAAATGGTGATTTTGTTTATATGTTCCCAGATAATGGCGCTGCTAAAAAATACTCTGAAAAATTAATTTGTAAACCTATTAATTATATTGTTGGAAATAAGCATCGCAATAAGGAAGGTAGAATTGATTCTTATGAATTAATTAATTTCCAAGAAGGTACTGAAAAAGTTGTAATTATAGATGATATATGTTCTTATGGGGGAACATTTGTTGCAGCTGCCAAAGCATTGAGAGAAAGAGGTGTAAAAGAAATTAATTTAGTAGTGAGTCATTGCGAACCTAATGTTTTTAAGGGTGAAGTTTTTGATTATATAGACCATATATATACTACAGATAGTATTTTAGATCTTAAAAATAAAGATTATGAAAATTTTGATCAAGATAAAAAAGAAAAAATAATATTTTTAAAGAGGTATAGAAATGAAGATTAATCCATTGTTAGAAAGTGATTTTTATAAGCAAGTGCATTGGAATCAATATCCTAAGGATGTAGCTAAAGTTGTAAGTTATTTTACCCCTAGAATGAGTAGGCTTAAGGATCAAAATTCATTAATTGTTTTTGGGGTTCAAGGATTTATTAAAGAATTTCTAATTGAAGAATTTAATGAAAACTTTTTTAATAGAAAGAAAGAAGATATAATGAAAGAAGTCAAACATATATTAGGTAATACTATTGCTTGTGATTGCGGTTTACATAGATATGAGCAATTATATGATCTTGGATATCTTCCAATTGAAATTAAGTGCTTGCCTGAAGGTACAAAATGCCCTATCGGAGTACCTATGTTTGAAATTTCTAATACTCATGAAGATTTTGCCTGGTTAACAAATGCGCTTGAAAGTGTTATCAGCTGTGAAATGTGGCACTCTATGATTTCAGCAAATATTGGTTATAAATATAGAGAAATTGTTAATTATTGGTATGATAAGACTTGTGGTGATAGCGCTCAAAAAAGAAGAGCTTTAGGTGATTTTAGTATGAGAGGTCAAGAATCTAAAAGGAGTGCTTATAAGTCTTCTGCAGGTTGGCTGCTATCTCATTTAAATACTGCCACTGTTCCTGCTATTCCATATCTTGAACAATATTATAATTGTGATTGTGAGAAAGAAGAGGTTGGGTTTGGATCTCCAAGCACGGAACATAGTGTTATGTGTTCTAATTATGCTATTGATGGAGATGAAGTTACTGGTTTAAAGCGCCTTCTAACAGAAATTTATCCAAATACTAGTTTTAGTATGGTTTCAGATAGTTATGATTATTGGAATCTTGTTAAAAATATTTTGCCACAATGCAAGAAAGAAATTGAAGAGCATAATGGTTGCCTATTAATTAGAGGTGATAGTGGAGATCCTGTAGAAGTAGTCACTAAAACTGTTTTTGAATTAGCAGAGATTTTTGGTGCTGCAGTTAATAGTAAGGGTTATAAAGTATTAAATCCAAAAGTTAAAGCTATCTATGGAGATAGTATTACGGTACAAAGAGCACAAAAGATTTTTGAGACTTTAGAGAAAAAAGGTTTTGCTGCAAGCAATGTGGTATTAGGTGTTGGTTCATTCTCAATGCAGTGCTTAGAAGATTCTGATAATAAATTAAATCCATTCACTAGAGATACTTTTGGTATTGCTATTAAAGCCACTCATATTGTTATGAAAGATGGTAAAGAACATTTTGTATTCAAGAATCCTAAAGAATCTACTTTTAAAAAGAGTCATAAAGGTTGCTGTGTAGTTCTAGAAAATCAAAATGGTTTATATTGCCATGATGAACAACATTGGAAAGATACTTACAATGAATTGAATAAATTAGAAGCAGTATTTAAAGACGGAAAAATGATTAAAGAATATTCTCTAAAGGAGATTAGAGATAGATTGTGGAGTAATAAATTTTATGAATGATATTGGTGTTATAAGTGGGACTCAAGAATTAGACCCTAATAAAAAATATATCATATATTTAGAAGCTAAAGATGTAAAATTAGATGAATTTGCCCAAATTACAATGAGTGTAAAAGATTATCTATATAATATTGGAGTTACTGATTGTTTTATTGCTCCAATGTATGATGGGAAGCCTCATTTAAAAGCTGTTGAATTGGAAAAGGGTTTAGTCCCTCTCTTAAATGAAATGGGTTATGATTTAGTTAAGAAACCTAAAGCTGTAAATAGATACCAAGTAAAAAATATGGGAAAAGATTTTTATGTGGTTGCAGATATGGAAGATAGAGGTTTATTCTTAAGAGATGAAAATAATAATATGCTCAAATTTACAAATAAAAATACAGCATATGAGTATGCTCAATCCTTGAATAAAATCAATAATGGGGAAAATTCTCACAATGCTTGAAATTCTCTACCGCATTTATGAAGTAAAAGATCCAAATGAAAAATGCATTGGTGGTGAAACTCTTGGAATATGGTCCTCAATATCTAAAAATGTAAGCTCTGAAATTATAATGACAGTTTGTATTTGTGATTCAAGAGAGCAATTTAAACAAATAATTAAAGATACTTATGGTGATATTCCTTTTCGTTATAATAAGAAAATGAAACCCGGTGATCAATATTGCGTAATTATTGGTGAGCATGCTTGGGATACAGAGAAGTATTTTAATAAATGTGAATTTGAATGCCCTAATTGTGGTGCTAAAGTGATAACATATAATCATCCAATCATGATTAAAGATTATGATATTAAAAATAGATTATTTAATGTTCCTGGGTATGAGAATTTAAGATTTTGCTCAGAAAGTTGTAGATATGATTATATTGAAAAAGAACATAAAAAATTGATGAAAGATAAAAATATGGATTTTGATCCTAATGAATGGATATCTGTAAGTCAATTTACTAACAGTGATATTGCAGGATATATTTATAAAATTAGCAAAAAATCAACTGGGGAATTTTATATTGGTCAGACAATTCATTTACCAATATTTAGATGGGGTCAACACCTCAAGAGCGATAGATTTTATCATACTGGAATTGATGATTACCAATTTGAAGTTCTTGAAATAGTCCCTAAGGGTAAAAATATTCTCGAAGTTGAAAAAGAATATATACAAGAGGGTTATAAAAAAGCACCTGATAAATCATTGAATATTTCAAATACAAAAAATATAAATTATAGAGAGAAATTGTGGGAGTAAAAGTATATGAATAATTTTAAATATGTCAAAGGCCAAAGAGTTGTCTTAAATGAAACCAATCAACTATGCGGTATTAAAGATATTATAAATAGTGATAAGTTGTTGATAACCATATTACAAGATAAACTCACATTAGGTGTAAAAGTTGTTAATGCAAATGAAGTTTCACCTTTTATTTGTGAAAAATATAGTAAGGAATGCGACTTTATTATTCATGCATCTCTAATAAATCAAAATGTTTGTGATATGTGTGATGTACCTGAAATAAAAGAAAATATGAAAAGCATGGTAGATAAGTATTAATTATGTATGAATTAATTTATAAATATTGTAGAGAAAATAATCCTTATGATTATGAGATTATAATTTTGTGCAGAATGAAAAGCATGGAAGAAATTATAGATAATGTTGTAGTAAAATATGATATACCTCTAGAAGAAGAACCTATTGAAAGTTGTTATAGAGAGGGTTTTTGGATAAGAGAATTACCTGAAAAATCTTTGAATGAGAATGCATTAAAGCATTATCTTGAGTATCATAAGAACACTGAGTGGAAAAGAAAATAATAAAGTAGAGTAAAAGAGCAGAAAATTAGTTGATATTTCTGCTCTTTTCTTATATAATTATTAATGTAAAATAAATAAACAGAGGTGTTTTACATGCAATGGAACGAAAAAGAAGCTATAAAAGAGGCTTTAATAGAATTAAAAAGTATATTATATAATGAGTGGTGCAGTTTTAGTTTTTGTAAATATTTAATGGAACAAATAGATGAATTTGCTGAAGATAAAGGCATTAATTTAAAGGATTAATATGAAAAATATAGGGATAGTATTTGGTGGTTTTTGCCCATTGCATCAAGGTCATCTTGATTTAATTATGAGAGCCAAAAAAGAGAATGATTATGCTATAGTTGTTGTTTGTGGTTATGATAATGATCCTAGAGCAGAAGAAGCACAGCTCCCATTAATAAAAAGATTTAGAATTATTCACAATTACCTAGCAGATGAAATTGTAAAGGTTATTATGATAAATGATACCGAATTAGGTATTGATGAATCTATGAGTGATAATAATTGGCTTATATGGACTAAAGCTGTCTATGAAAAGATAAATGAAATTTTTAAGGGTACTATATGTCATCATAATTATAGATGGTATGTTTCAGAAGATTCTTACATTAAATCATTTATGGAAAATAGCTATGGCAGGTATTCTTTACTTTTAGGGAATCAAGAATCTATCATAAAATTGGATAGAAATGAAAATCCAGTATCAGGTACCTTATGTAGAGAAAAACCATTGCAATATTGGAATAAAATAACAGCACCATTTAGAGCTTACTTCAGTCATAATATATTGATAGCAGGTACGGCTTCTGAAGGTAAAACAACCTTAGTTAAAGATATAGGTAAATACTTTAATTTACCTTACTCTTATGAGAAAGGTAGAGATATCTGTGCATTAAAAACAGATCCAGAATTTACTATTAAAGATTTTATTCATAACATATATGAGCAAAGAAAATTAAATGAGCAGTTAATTAGTTCTCCACAAAATCCTGGTGTATTTATATCTGATACTGATAATATGGTAACTCTAATGTATGCTAAAGCTTATTCAAATAGAGATGATTTTAATTTGTCTGCAGATGATTATGAAACATTAGAGAGATTAGCAGATGCTTATGATAAAACAACTAAATGGGATAAAATATTTTTACTTAAGCCAAAAGAAAAAGCAATAGTTGATGATGGTGAAAGATATATGCCAGATTCTGACTATAATATTAGAGTAGAATTTTTCAATCATTTGAAACAGTTATATGATAGGCATGGTTATGAGTATGAGATACTAGATGGAAATTATTATGAAAATTTCTGTACAGTAAAAAATTACATCAATAATTTATGTGAATAAAAGGTAGGTAAACAATTAAGTATGAAATTAAAGAATTGGTTTTATAACGAATATGTAAAAGATTGGAAATTATTTGATTATTTATTTTTATTCGGATTATTAGCAGTCCAATTAGCTCTAACTCCAATAATGATAGATAGTGGTTTATCAGTTGGCTGGAATGTATTTGTTATTGTAGCAAGTTTTATTGGAACTTTGGCAACCATCATTTGTGCAAAAGGTAAGATGAGTTATTACATATGGGGATTTATTCAAACCGGAATGTTCCTTGTATTTAATATTAAGTTGAAATTATGGGTAGAAAGTGCTGAACAAATTTACTATCTAGTTACTATGTTTATCGGTATATTTGTATGGAAAAAGAACATAAATAAAGATAAAGAAGCTATTAGAGCAAAACAGTTTAATGTAACTAAATTTATTATTACTATAATAGCACTTATTATTTTATCAGTTGGTATCTATTTTATTGATGTTAAAATTGGAGGTACAGCTCCTTTATTAGATACTTTAAGTTTATCAATTGCAATAGTAGCTAATATTTTATGCACATTTTGTTATAAAGAGCAATGGTTATTATGGTTCATTCTTGATGTTGTACAAACTATTTTATATTTTGTGATAGGTCAACCTTTGATGGCAATTATGTATATAGCATGGACTATAAACACTATTTATGGATGGATTAATTGGAGTAAAACTATTAATGGAAAAGATTAGACAACTATTAAAAACTAAAGAATATGATTTTTTACGTAATGACGAACACCTTGGCAACAATATCATTCTACTTACTTTAGGTGGTAGTTGGGCTTATGGTACCAACATTGAAACTAGTGATGTTGATATCAGAGGTATTGCGTTAAATAATAAAGAAGAAATTCTAACTAATAAAAACTTTGAACAAAGAGATGATAAGGCTACGGATACTGTAGTATATTCTTTTAATAAGATTATTAGTTTGTTAACTGCATCTAACCCTAATGTAATTGAAATATTAGGTAATAAACCAGAACATTATCTTTACCTATCACCTATCGGAAAAGAGTTGTTAGATAATAGACAATTGTTCTTAAGTAAAAGGTGTATTCACGCCTTTGGTGGTTATGCAAATGCACAATTAAGACGACTTGATAACAAGGCAGCAAGATTGGTAGATCAAACCCAACAAGAACAGCATATTCTTAATTCCATTAATAATGCAAAGTTTACCTATCCTGATAAATTCTTCAGTTATCCATCAGATGCAATTAATTTATATGTTGATGTTAGTCATCAAGATGAATTAGATTCTGAAATCTATATGGATATTAATCTTAAGCATTATCCTTTACGTGATTGGAAGGGTATGTGGTCTGATATGAATAATATAGTTAAGGAATACGGTAAGATTGGTCATAGGAATGCAAATGCTATTGAACACGGTAAACTTGCTAAGCATCAAATGCATCTAGTAAGATTATTCTTAATGTGTCTCGATATTCTAAATGATCACGAGATTAATACATATAGAGAGAAAGACCACGAATTCTTAATGGATATCAGAAATGGTAAGTATCTTGATGACAATAGACAACCAACAGCTGAATTCTTTGAAATTGTTAACGAGCTGGAAGCAAAGTTAGATGAAGCTAAAAAGACTACTACTTTACCTGATGTTCCTAATTATAAAAAGATTCAGGAATTTGTAATGTCTGTAAATGAAAGAGTTGTGAGAGGTGATATTTAATGAATAATAGATGCCCAATAGATTTTAATTGTGACGCTTGCGTGAAGAGTGATGTATGCCCTAACAAAAGAAAAGCAGCTGAGCTTGTTGAACAATTTAGTGATGCTGTTTGTGGATACCCATTCAATGCTTCATTAACTTGCTGGTCATATATAAACAAATCAAAACTAAAAGAAGAATAACATGGAAAAGGTGATATATAAATATGAAAAAATATGATTATAGTAACAACAGTAGCAATGGAGCAGGCGGTGGTGTAGGTTTAGGCACATTATTATTCCTTATTTTTCTTGTATTAAAACTTTGTAATGTAATAGATTGGTCTTGGTGGTGGGTAACAGCTCCATTATGGGGAACTGTAGCACTATATCTATTGGTTTTAGGTATTGCGTTTTTATCAGTATGGATACAAGAGTTACATCATAAAAGACAAATCAAAAAATGGCAAAAGAAAAGAAAAGATGGTCAGGTATAATAAATGAGTAATAATAAAAAAGATTCTCTTGGCGATAGAATGAAAGAGAATTATGAAAATAGAAGTAAGACGTATTTAGTAAGAAGAACCCCAGTTATTGTAAGATTGGATGGTAAATCATTCCACACTTTTACAAAAGGTTTTAAGAGGCCTTATGATGAAATCTTCCATACTGCAATGAATAATACACTGAAATATCTTTGTGAGAATGTTCAAGGTTGCAAGTTTGGTTATACCCAAAGCGATGAGATCACCCTTTTATTAATGGATGATGATACCCTTACAACCGATGCATTCTTTGATTATAATGTTCAAAAAGTTTGTTCAATTACAGCAAGTATGGCAACTCTTAAATTTAATCAATATTTTAGAACTGCTTGTAATGAATATTTTGCAGGTAAAACCAATTTAGGTAATTATCATACTACAATGATGATGGCTAAAGATAAAGGTGCAATGTTTGATTCTCGTTGTTTCAACATACCTAAAGAAGAGATTGAGAATTGTTTTATTTGGCGTCAACAAGATGCTACTCGTAATGCAATTCAGATGCTAGGCCAAAGTAATTTTTCTCACAAAGAACTTCAGGGAAAAAGCTGCAATGATATTCAAGATATGCTAATGTTACAAAAAAGCATTAACTTTAATGATATGCCTACTGAGTTTAAGCGTGGAGTTTGCTGTGTAAAAGAAATCTATTACCCAACACCAGCACCTGGATATGAAGATTGTGATGTTGATGCTTCAACTGCAAGAACAAGATGGGTAATTGATAAAAATATACCAATCTTCACACAAGATAGATTATACATATATAAAAGTATTGAAATAGCAAAAAATAAATAAATAAAATATAAGGAAGAAAAGAATCATCTAGTTTTTAGTTGATTCTTTTTTATTTTTGTATTATAATAAATGTATAAGCAGATAAGGAAGGTATATTTTATATATGACAACTGATAAAATTACAGATAAAATAATTATAAGCAAAGAACTAGATGGAAAAATTTTAAAACTTGATAGAAAATTTAGAGATGATATTTTTTATGCTAAGGAC
>JAZNJG010000089.1:0-5161 GCA_045577945.1 Bacilli bacterium
ATATATAAAATTCAACAGAAAAAAGAGTATAATTAAAACTATTTCGTAGATAATATACATATGTAATAATGATTATAAGTCCATTTATAAATAGTCTTTTATATAAGTCTATTTATCGATGAGTATATATAGATAGCTTTGCTATCACCTGGTGCAGTATATCTGCACCTTTAATTTTTAAATAAAGATACAAATATTATTTAAATTATGCTATAATACTATATATGGAAAATTATAAACTTAAAATACAAAACATACAATTAAATAATATAAATAAAAGAATCTTAATAATAAGTGATATACATGGTGGATATGATTTGTTTGTAAAGTTACTTGAAAAGGTGAATTATACTTCTGATGATATATTATTTATATTAGGAGATATATTAGAAAAAGGACCTGATAGTCTTAAAACATTAAGATATGTCATGAGTCTTTATGAAAAAGGAAACGTTTATATGGTTTTAGGTAATAATGACCATGTTTGCTTGCATATTTTAAATGATGAAAAGATAGATAAATATCCTAAATATCTTAAAAAGATAAGATCAATATATCATGATTTTGGAGAAGAGTTAAATGTTGATTTAAGTAATGATAATATTGATAATATTAACTTAAGAGATTTTAATAAATTAATTAGAGAAAATTATTCTAAAGAATTAAATTTTATTAGAAACCTCCCAACAATAATTGAATCAGAAGACTTTTTGTTTGCTCATGCCAGCATAACAGATTATGAAAATATGAAGGATTTAGATCCATATGAGGTAATGAGATATGATTACTTCATGAGGTGTAATTATAAATTACCAAAAATGCTTTTTGTTGGGCATTATCCAACTGTAGCCTTTGTTTATGACAAGTGTTACGTGGGCCCAGTAACTGATATTGAAAAAAATATTACATCTATTGATGGTGGTTATACATCAAAAATAGGTGGTCAAATAAATATGTTAATATTAAACGAAAATAAAGATAGGAAAAACCCACTATATGATTTTTACTCAGTAGATGATTTAAAACAAGTAGAAGTGGTTAAAACTACAAAAGGAAAAAAGGCTTCTATTATAGCAATATGGGATAGAGAAAGATTTAAAATAATAATCAAAGGTAAAAAAAGAAGTATGTGTTTAGTTAAACATAGATTATGTATTATTCCTAATTATTTTATCTATTACGAAGATAACGCTTCAATTTATAATAATAAAAAAACAAAATATTATTGTACGGATTACACGAATGAGAGACTTTCTTTAGTAAAGGGTGAAAAAGTAGGATTAATTAAATGCCTTGGAAAGAAGGCGTTTATTAAGAAAAATAATGTGATAGGATTTACAAAAATAAAATATTTAAATATAAAGTAATATAGTAGGTGACTTATGGCAAATAATCAAAATATGGTATATCTTTATAAAGGAGATGAAAAGTATCTAACAAATACTAAAATCTCTAATGTAATAAAAGAAAGTAAAGCTGATGATATTAATATTACCTCTTATGATTGTTCTGAAGTAAATGTTGAAAATGCTGTTATGGATGCTTTGATGCCTGCATTTTTAGGAGGAAATAAAGTTGTTTTAATTACATCTCCAGTATTTTTAGAAAGCGAAAAACAAGGGAGCAATCATAATCTTAAAAGATTAATGGAATATGTAGATAATCCTATGGATACGACATATTTTATCATCAATGCAAGTGGAATGAAGGTAAATGAAAAATTAGAGATTACTAAATATCTAATGAAAAAAGCAAAAGTAGTTAATACAAATGGAATAAGCGAAGTGGAATTTAGTGGATGGCTTGAAAGAGAGTGTGCGATACAAAACATTGAAATTGAAAAATCTGCTATTGCACTAATGTATAAATCCTTTGGTTCAAATTTAGAACAGGCAAAAAATGAAATTGATAAAATAATAGCATATATTGATTTTAAAGGAAAAATTACAGAAACGATAATGAAAGAACTAATTAGTAGAGGAAATAATAATGTTATTTATGAATTGATTAGTGCAATCTTTAGTGGTAACAAGAAAAAAGCTGTTGAAATATATTTGGACCTAACAAAATATGAAAAAGATGTTAGTATCTTTATTAATATGATTACCAAATCATTTAAGGATAGCTTACTTGTTAAGACGATGGTAACAAAAGGAATGGATCAAAATATTATAGCGGCTAAGATGCATGTAAGTACTAATAGAGCATATTATATGATTCAAGATTCAAAGAAATTTAGTACCCAAACATTAGAAAAACACATAAATGAATTAGCCATACTTGACTATAAGATAAAATCAGGAAATATAGATAAAAAAATAGGTTTTGAACAGTTTCTATTTGGTATGTAGAATTTATATATGTAAATTTTAAATAATAATTAAAAATAAAAAAACATCTGATTTTCAGATGTTTTTTATGCTAATGTATTCACAAGCAAAGATAAACGAGATTTGTTACGAGCAACAAAATTCTTGTGGAATAAGCCGCTTGCTAGACCTTTATCTAATTTCTTAGAAGCTAAGTTGTATGCTACAACTGCATCTTCTTTTTTGCCTGCAGCAACTGCAGCTTCAACAGCTTTAACAGCAGTTTTAACAGAAGATTTGAAAGAAGCGTTCTTTAGTCTTTTCTTTTCGTTTGTCTTATTACGTTTAACTTGTTGTTTAATGTTTGCCATTCTGTCCACCTCCGTAATAAATACTTTACCTATTATACTACATTTTGGTGTAAAAATCAAGATGTTTTTAAATTATTTAAAAGATAAAGAATATTTATCACGAAAATGTTAATAATACTTTTGAAGAGGTGATTGAAATGGCGGAAAAAAATAAAGATAAATATGCGATTAGAACTGACTTAGCTACTGAAATATTAAAAGACAGTAAAATAAGCAATAAATTTAAAGAACAATGTAATTATGAAGGGATAGAGGTTTCAAAAATAGAAATTAATGAAGAATATTCGCAAAAAATCGGGAGAAAACCAGGAGTATATTATACTATTGACACTAGAGCTATTGAAACACATGATAATGATGATTTAGTAAAATGTGAAAATGTTTTGGCAGTTGTACTAAAAGAAATCCTTAAGCATGAGAATGTAGATATAACAAAAAAAGGACTCGTTGTGGGGTTAGGTAATATAAATGTTACACCAGACTCATTAGGTCCATTAGTTGTTGATAATGTAATTGTGACTAGACATATGTTTTTATTAAATCCAAATAAAGTAAGTGAGGGAATAAGTGAAATTAGCGCTGTATCTCCAGGGGTAATGGGAACAACAGGAATAGAAACATTTGATATTATTGATGCCATTATTAATAAAATAGATATAGATTACATGATTGTTGTGGATGCCTTAGCATCTAGAGCAATAGATAGAGTAAATAAAACAATACAAGTAACAAATACAGGAATAAGTCCAGGATCAGGTGTTGGTAACAAAAGAAAAGAACTGAGTAAAGAGACAATGGGAATACCAGTAATAGCAGTTGGGGTTCCTACAGTAGTTGATGCAGTAACAATAACTAGCGATACTATTGATATAATAATGAAATATATGCATAAATTAAATGAAAATAAAGATAAATCTAATAAAATAGAAAACATCGAAAACATTGAAGAGGTACCTAGACCTGACAAAGAATATAGAGAAGAATTATTTGGAAACGTTGGAGCATTAAGTGAAGAAAATAAAAGAAAATTAATAGATGAAATACTAACGCCTAGTGGTTTTAACATGATGGTAACCCCAAAAGAAGTGGATTTAGATATTTCAGATTTAACCCAAATTATAAGTAGAGCTATTGATAAAGCTGTACATCCTTTAGTAGGCAAAGATGAAAGCTAGTATAATTGGTTTATTTATTTTATTTTTTTTCTTAGGATATGTTTTAAATACTCCAACAGATAATCAGTTACGGGTTGATCCTGAAAAACTTGAACAATTTGAAAATGAAATTATACTAGAAGATAATGAGTATAGTAATTATTCTAATGTGATAGAGAGCGGAAAGGTAAATGATGTAGGTAAACTTGGAGAAAAGATTATTGATAAAGGTTTTGATTTAATCTTTGATGTAATTAAGAAAGTTATTAAAGATTAATTATATAAAGAAAAAAATGATTCGATTTTTCGAATCATTTTGACTTTTTACAAATATTTAGTAAAATAATGATAACAAAATATATAGTAAATAAGAAAGTATATAGTGAATAAGAAAGGAGAGTATAATATGATATTTATAACGGGAGATACGCATGGGACGATTGATTTCCAAAAACTAAAAGATTTTTCAGATAGTAATCCTAATTTAACAAAAAAAGATTATATGATTATTTGTGGGGATTTTGGAGGAGTATGGAACCCACTTTCATTAGATAATGATTTAAAACCTTATGAAGATTTAAACTTTACAATTTTATTTGTTGATGGGAATCATGAAAACTTTGATTTATTAAATGAATTTCTAGTTGAAGAATGGAATGGAGGAAAGGTTCATTTTATTAGACCAGATATTATTCATTTAATGAGAGGACAAGTGTTTACAATTGAGGGAAAGAAATTCTTTACATTTGGGGGAGCCACAAGCATAGATAAGATCTATAGAATGGAAGGATTAAGCTGGTGGCCTGAAGAAGTTCCATCTTATGATGATTTTGATGAAGCATATAACAACTTAGAAAAACACAACTTTACAGTTGATTATGTTATTACTCATGCATGTGATGAGAGATCATTATATTATCCTATATTCAAAAAGATAGGAATAAGTCCTAATATTTATCCTGAAAATAGAATGTTAAATAATTTTGAAGAAAATGTGAAATACACTCATTGGTATTTTGGACACTATCACTATGATGGAAAAGTGAATGAAAGAAAGACTCTTTTATATAATAAAATCATAAAATTGTTTTAATAATTAAATAATAAAAAATAAGTTATTTTAGATTAATATCTAAAGTAACTTTTTTATTGTAATAATTAACTTAGTTTTAATATTTTAAATATTATGTTATAATTAATTAAACAAAAGTCAATAAAATAATTATAATTATTTTATTATTTTGTTAATAAATAAAAAAGTGCGCAAAAAGACTTGTCAGTCGATTTTTTAGTCAAACTGGCATTATTACGCAATTATTTATAAAAT
>JAZNJG010000090.1:0-2056 GCA_045577945.1 Bacilli bacterium
TCCTTCAACTTTATATAATTCTGTAGTAGGAGGTCGATTGTCTATACTATCAATCCCAGTAGCCCCACCATACCATAAAGTAGACCAGGTGCGTCCTTCAACTAAAACAGACTGATATGCCATGATGTTTGTGACCATGAACATCATGCAACTAACAAAAAATAAACGTTTCATAATAAAGCACTATTTAAATGTTAAATTTATTTCATCTATAAAAGTTCTATCATAATCATCTTTTATAGCTACTGTAATAGTATGATTTTTCTCTTTATTTGGTTCACTTAAAAAATATATACACCCATAATTATCTTTCTCTAAACAATCATATATAGGAGCTTCTGCAACACAAAATATTAGTTTGAAATCATCTAATGTATATTTGTCAAGAGTTTTTGAAATTTTAACAAATTCAACACCTTTATATCCATTTTTTATAAATGGATATGGCGAAAAAGTAGTAAATAAAATAATGTCTTTTAAATTTGTTCCAGCAGGATGCGCTTCATCAAAGTCTTTATCGCTAAAGACATCAATAGAAATAGGAGTTATATCAAAATACGTAAAACCTCTTATGTAACCCCGTCCATTTCCATCTTCTCTTTTAAAATGTAAATGTTGGACTTCATGTACATAGTTATAGTCATGATGTTTTTGGCATAACTCTATGTATTTATTGTATTGCTCCTCTGTTGGAGTATATGGTGAGTTATCATAGTAATCAGAATATACATCTTTTTGAAAAGGATAACTTACGCTATTACCATAATCTCCCATAAACTGAAGAAGAAATGGAGTGTCTTTTGTTACATTAATGCTATCTGCACGATAAGGAATAACATTAAAAATACTTATAGGATAATAAGCTGCAACATAATGTTTCGCAATGGTCCATCCCAAACCACTATCCTCACATGATACCAAACATATCATAATAATGCAATATAAAATTTTATTTTTCATAATCATAATAATTTAATTAAATTCATAAGTTAACATACATGTATTATAGTTGTAATCTGGACCACTTGTTGTTGGGTCTCCTGTATCAATATCTTCTCTCATAAAAGGACCTTCTCCTACATTAAATAAGTCTATTTTATAATAGCCATCACAAGTTCCTCCCCAACCATAATTACAATGGACAAGTTGTCGTGTTTCTTTGGTTTGTGAAACAAACACATTGTTTCGATATTCCTTTCTATATCTAAATTGATAAGCCATTCCATCCAATAACCAAATATGTCCTGATGTTATAGAATTTGATTTACATCCTTGGCAAATAATAGGTAATCCTGCATTTATCATATTAATGATGTTGTCATAAGATACATCATATTTTAAGTTAACATTGTGAAATTTATCATAAGATAGTAAACACAATCGAGTTAACAAAAGAGTTGTATTTGAACCATCTGCTCCATAAGATACAGAAGATTGCTTACCAATTTTATGAATCCATTTTGATAATGTAGCATGAAGAGGGTGGTCTGTATTAGTATAATTATTAATAATAATGTCCCAATCATAACTAATATTATCTATCGTAGATGGATATTTTAAGGCTGACATCAATTGAATAACTGCAATTGGACCACATCCTGCAGGTGCAGGTGCAGGATTACTCGTTCCTCTAATTGGGCAATCATCATTATATGGTGAATATTGATGAAATTTTACTTTAACGATAGGACCAATTGTTCTTTCTGTTTCCCAAGATGTATAAAAATAAAAAGATACGCCAGGCGTTGGAGTTCCACCAGGATTAGGATTTTGTACAAAGCCATCATTATATCCCCTTGTTAATAAAGATGCAACAGATACAGATGGATTATTGTAATTGATATTATTTGTATCAGTAACAATATTAAAATCTTCTGCATGTAAGTCCCCTTTTTCTGTTAAAACCAACAAATCACCATTATTGGCATCCATTACTGCAAAACCATCATCTTCCCCAAAATTAACAATATAAAGCAAAGTATCTATAATGTTTTCGTCAGTTGTACTTTTTGCATATTTTGCAAAATTATTATTAGAAACTTTAGTCAGTATTTCT
>JAZNJG010000091.1:0-29555 GCA_045577945.1 Bacilli bacterium
ATAAATGTATAAATTAATAGAATAATATTAATTTACATTAACTAGGTATATCCACTAAAAGTGTATATATATATAAAATATGATAAATATAAAGAAAGGAAAAACAAAAATGAAGAAAAATCGTATTTTTATTTTAGGGATTGTAACAATGTTTGTTGCAATATTGTCGTTGACATTAGTATCTGGCACATTAGCTAGATATACATCTACTGGTACAGGTACTGATACAGTTACAGTAGCTAAATGGGATGTTAAATATAAAGATGTAACTTCAGGAGCTGAATTTGTATCTGTTCATAATAATAATGCAATCTCATTTGAATTGTTTAATACAATTAAAGATGAAGATGGTTCAGATGAAGATGATGTTATAGCTGGTAAGATCGCTCCCGGAACATCAGGAAGTTTTGATTTCCAACTTCAAAATACTTCTGATGTGAATGCTACATATTCTGTTGCATTTACTGCGGATGAAAAAGAAGTTCCTTTATGGTGGAGTATAGATGAAGGAAATACATGGCATACAGATATTAGTACATTAAATATCTTTAACGAAGACATCGCAATGACAAATGGCGTTTCAGATACTATAACTATAACTTGGAAATGGTTATTTGATAATGGAGATGATGCTCATGATACTTCATTAGGTATTACACCTGTGCAACCTACAGTTGGTATTTCTGTAACATTCGATCAAGTTAACTAATATTTAGTTAAATGAGATTTAAATTTAAAAATGAAAACACGATAATATATGACCATAGGCATTATTTAGTGCCTATGGTCTAGAGTGTTTTAATTGATTATGTGAGTACGATAATTATCGTATTCTTATAAAAGTTTATTATTTAAGATAATAGATTTTTCTAAGAATTATATTTATGAAAGGGGAGGTGAAAGTAATATGGGTAAGAAAAAAGTAATTTATCTTGATTATTATACATTTATGAAGAAGATAAAGAAGTCCCGTAAGGAGATTACTGGTACATTCTTTAATAAAGAGATTCATGTTACTGATCCTAGACTTGTTGAGTTATTTACTTCAGATGATTTTAGAGCTGAAGGATTGGATGTTGAGAGGAAAAAAAAGAAGTGCGATGTAATTGATGCTCTTAGGGGTGTTAAGATTGGTGAGTTGGATGTTGGTCTTAACTTATTTAATAATAATAATAGATATATTGGTACTTTAAGATCTAAGAATAAGTTGTTAATATTAATAGTTTCATTATTCTTATTGCTTATGGGGTTATCGTTTGGTGCTGTGTCAATTATTAAGAGTTCTCAGTCTCAGCATGAGCCTATTGATATTACGATTAGTGAATCTGATGGAACTGTGTTAGAACATTATTGGAATGTTTTCGGTAGGGATGATGAGGATAAGATTATTTATCCTGGTAAGTCAGGTGAATATTATATAAAGATTACCAATAATAATTCATATGATTTATTAGTTGATTTAACATTTAGTGAAAATAATGAACATGAGGTTCCAATGGTCTTTAGGATTGTTGATAGTAGCGGATATCTTAGTGGAAACGATAGTGAATATGTTGATATAGATGATATTAATGAAAGTAATATTTTCATTAAATCTAAAGAGTCTAAGTTCTTTATTCTTGAGTGGAAATGGGAATCTATTTCTGATGAGGATGATACTGAGATTGGTCTTATTGAGGATGCTCAATATGTATTCATGATAAAACTTGATTTTAAAGAATATATTGAAGAGGATAAATAATAAAATATTATTATTAATATATTAGATGGGAAATTATAAATATCATTTAGAAAGGAGTCATAATGAAAAAAGTATTGAAGAATAAAAAAGTAATTATATATTCATTATTAGCATTACTATTTTTACTAATATGGATTTGTGGCTCATTGAAAAATGATACTTCTTTAGCTAGGTATACATCTTCCGCAAGTGGTAGTGGTGAGGCTACGGTTGCTAAATGGAGTATACTTGGTTTAACCGAAAAAGGAAAAGATTTAAGTTTGGCTGTTGATTTTAATGAAAAATTAAAATCTAATGATACAGGTTCTTGGTATTTTGAAATTAGTAATGCATCTGAAGTTTCCGCAATGATTAGTAAGGATTCTACTATTAAAGCAGAATTATTACATAATGACTTTGTTGGGAAAGTAAATAATAAATGGGATTTTTTAGAGGGTGTTAATCCAATTACATTTAGTGTTGATATAATTAGTAAACCAATTGATGAAATTGTTTATTATGAATACAATAGCAATAAACTAACATCAAGTCAATATGAAGCGCTAGATGATGCGGAAAAACCTAATTATGAACAAAAAATATATTCTATAGATAGTGAAGATGTCACTACAATATTTACTAGCTTAGGAACTGATGAATTAAAATCTGAAATCGTTGATGGTAAAGTTGTTTATTATGCTGAGTATTCACTAAGTGGATTAGCTGATGCTGTTGTAGAACTTGGATTAAATGAAAAAGAAAAAAACAAAACATTTAGATTAAACTGGAATGTAACAGATAGTTCTGGAACTGGAAATGTAAATCATTATAAATACTATAAATATTATTTAAGTGAAACTGCTCCAAATAATACAACTACATTTTTTGCTAAAAATATCATTAATGATATGATAAATAATAATAACTATAGTTTTTGTAAGACTAATGAATTATCTGAAAATAAATATAAAGTAACATATGAAGACAATGGTAATATTGTTACTAAGGAAATGTATTTGATAGCCCAAGAAATTGAATTCACAGATTATTTCTTGTTTGGTTCTGGTGAACCTGTATTCACAATTGATAGTAGAAGAGTTAAATTTAGTGATTTAAATCAAAATGATAAGAATTCAGTAGCTAATAGAAAAGTTACTTCATCTGATGCAGAAACCTTATATGAAGAAATTCAATTGTACTTAGAAAAGATAGAATATGATCAATATTCATTATTTAATAAAGAATATTCTGATTTCTTGAAGAGTCAAGGTTATTTACAATATGGATTAAGTTGTTCTGTTGTATTTAACTTAAAAGTTAATCAAGTGGATTAAAAGTTTATAAAATTAAATGTTTAGTAGGGAATTAATATGTTAGGAAAACTAATAAAGGGAATAAGAATTATATTAAGCGTGTTAATGATTGTAATAATCATTATTTGTTCAATTTATATTGTTAAAAAATTAACAAATAAAGATGAACCAACTAGTATTTTTGGATATTATTTTTTTGAGATTCAAGCTTACAGTATGTATCCAGAGCTAACATATGGGGATTTAGTGGTTGTAAAGAAACCTAAAGATGATAAATATGAAATAGGTATGGTGGTAACTTATACTGCTAGTGATGGAACAACAGTTACACATAAAATAGTTAGATTTGAAGGTGAACAAATCATTTGTCAGGGTGTGAGTGAAAATAACACTGATGAAGATGATCCAATAACTGTTGATGCAATTTTTGGTAGAAAAGTAATGGTATGGAGAAATTATAGAGGTTTTATGACTTTTGTTAAGTCATGGAAAGGGATATTAATAATCTTCTTATATGCGTTTGTTATTCTAGAAGGATTACCATTGCTTTATAGAAAGTTAACTAAAGAAAACAAAGAAGATAAGAATGATTCTGATATTGATAATTTAAAATCAGAAATTGAAGACTTAAAATCAGAAATTAGTGATAAATAAATTATAAAGATAAACTATTATGATAATATTTAGAAAGGAGCATTTATGAAGAAGATTAAACTTAGATATTTAGTATTTATAGCTTATGCACTTGTAATACTATCAATGTTTGCTTTTTCAGCAACTTTAAGTAGATATGTAAGTGAATCTAATGTAAATGCTGGCTTTGAAATTGGGGATAAATTGTATTTTAAATACACTCGTTCATCTTTATATCGTAATAATAAATTAATTGTTGGGGTGGAGGTTGATGATGAAGATGGTAAAAGAATTGAAACAATGAATGTTGCCCCTGGTGATAATGTTGTATATCATTTCTTTGTTAGTAATTTTAACCCTACAAATGAAAATGAAATTAACTCAGTGGATGGATATTTTCATCCATCAGCAACTGGTCTTTTGGCTCTTCCTTCTAAAGGAAGTCAATATAATGTTGAATGTCAAATTCTATATAGAGAAGTTCCAGTTGATGGAAGTACATCAACTGAACCTTTTACGCAAATTACTAGTGATACTAAATTGGATTTACCAAAAGTAGAAACTAAAAAGGTAAAATATGAATTTAGTGTAAGTGTTATCCTTGATAATCAAATTATGGGAACAACAAGTGATGACTATTTTGGAGCATCTCTATCTATAGAAATGTTCTTTAATGCAGTATCTATACTAGATTAAATTAGATTTAAATATAAAACTATAGAATAACTATAGAATAAACTATAGAATAAATTATAGAATATATGAAAGGAGGGAGCCAATGTTGAAAGAAAAAGTAATGAAGAATCGGTTGTTATTTTTGTTAACATTATCAATGATTTTTGCATTTATTGTGATGATTAATATATTATTGGCACCTACTTCCTCGAGATATATTAAAGAAGAACAGGATAAAATCATTGCATACTATACAAAATTATATATTGATAGTGATGGACATAGTAAAACTGCTGCTTTAGAAAATAACTTAGGTCATGTAGATTTTAAACTAATGAATTTTATTGATGATAATGTTACTCAAAGAGATATTGAATATACTGTTGATGTTATTAATAAACCAGATGGTTTAGGTCATGACTTAACACAGTTTTATGATAAAGATGGTAATGAAATAAATTCAATTAATGATGGAGATGAATTATACTTACTTGATGTTTGGGGCATCCCTCAACAAGTAGGTAGTGATACATATAAATATCGTATCGATGTACAAAGTAATGATGGAGAAATAAATCCAGAAACACAAAATTTTCTTTTCTCGTATGAGAAGTTAGGTGCTAGTGCTGTTGGTAAAACACATAGTGTAAGTGTTAGGATTAATAGAATACATAATGTAGAAATTGTTGGGACGGAACATATTACTATAGTAATAAGAATAGTGAAACCTTATACTGAAATTTTCTTAATCGATGTAGAGATTTCAAATAAACTAATTACATTTAGTGACGCTGATGTTGAAAAGTTTGAAATTGATTTTAAGAGACTATATGTTCAAACTGCTGATGTATTCTCACACTATAAGGGAACTGAAAATGAAAGATTCACCGAGGGAACTAACACAAGAACATATATTAGATCAAGGGCAATGAAAGTTACATTTACATGGACTGATTACTTATTAGATGAGAAGAGATTAGTGCATTTCCACAATGGTACAATAGGTGGTGAAACAAGTAACATTGATATTACCAAACCATATATTATATCCGTTTCAGATAATGAGTTATCTTTATATATTCCAGAAAGTTCATCTTTCTATTTAGATTTCTTATATGTGGGAAGTGGAACTGTTGGAACTATTGATGTAGATATTGAAATATATGTTGATATTTATACAAGACCAAATTCAACTTCAGAATATACTCTTAGTGAAAGTAAATATATTAACTATGATGAAAGTATCTTTGGATACCCATTTGTTGATAAGTATTCATTAATAAAATAAATATAACAAATATAAAAAATAAAATTATAAAATAATAATTTAGAAAGGAAAGAAAGTATGAAGAAACTGTTAATAAAGATTAGTACACTACTTAGTATTATACTAATTGCAATATTAATATTTGCAATTACAATAACAATTGATAATAACGATGTTAACGCTGCAGATTCACTAACAATAACAGTTAATAAAACTCCAACTGTATCAGTATATGTTACTGGTATGAATGTTGAATTAGTATCTTCAGACTCTTTCCAAGATATTTATAATGTTGAAGGAAGTTATACGTTAAGAGCGGTTAACGAAACTAAAATATTTGAATCGTTTTCAATAACAGATAGTTCAAGTAATGTAACAACAACAACTCAAAATCCTTATACAAATACAATAACAGAAAACATTTCTGTTGCAGTTACTCGTAGAGATACATTACTTGCTGACTATGGTAGATATGTTAATGACAGATATATTATTGATACAGAAGATGATTTAGTAGCTTTACAAACAATCATTAATACTGGGCCTGTTGGAAGAAATAATAATACTTATTCTAATTATACAGACGACTTAGGTAATGCATACGCTAATTTCTATGAAGAAATTAATGATTTACAAGCAACTGAAAGAGCAAAATATATTTATGATAATGGATTATTTACTAAGTTACAAACTGGTTACTTTGTAGCTATGAATAATATATCATTATTTAATGATAGTTTCATTGGAATTGGTACAGAAACTTATCCATTTAATGGTGTATTATGTGGAGATGTTGATGGAAGAGAGTCAAAAATTGTTTATGTAATTAATGATTCTCATAAAGAAAACTATGGATTATTTGGTTATTTAGGTGAAAATGCTGTAGTAAGAAATATCAAAGTAAGTGCTTCACTAGGTATTACTACAGGAGAAGCAGTAAATGTTGGTGGATTAGCTGGTTATGCTGAAGGTGGATTATTGCTTAACACTTATGTATCTGCAATGGTGAATATAAAACAAGAAGAGAATGCAGATGTTTATGTTGGAGCAATCTTTGGTCAAACTAATGGCTTTTCAGTAGATTCTATATCTAATATTTCAAATGAATCTCATACAAGTGTAATAACTGTATCTTCAATTGGAAATATTTATGCAGGATATCTAGCAGGTAGAGCAAAAGATTTATATATTAAAGAAATTGACTTTGAATTATCAGGATTCAGTATTTCTGCTGTAAGTAACAATAACAGTAATAATACATATACTAATATTTATGCTGGATCGCTTATTGGATATAATGATGTTACTAGTACATCAGTAATTGAAAATGTAACAATTGATTCTTCAAATGCACCAAAAATAGTAGGTAAAATTAATAGAGGAAATTGTTATGTTGGTGGTTTAATTGGCTATACAGATGCCACAAATAATAACTTAACTTTAGGAAAAATTGCTTTAATAAATAGATCGTTTGATGACTATGAAATAAGTAGTAATAGTTTGTATAGTTCATCAAGAGCAAACTGTTATACTGGTGGACTTATTGCTTATATAAATGGTAATAATGTTAGTGGAAATGAAGAATTCAAAAATAGAATATCAACATATACAGTTGATGATAAACAATACAAAGAATACAACGCTATATTCAAAGGAAACTTTGATATAGAATCATTACAAAATGGTTTAACTGTTATTACTAACGGTAATGCAACATATGGTAAAACTATTGCAGCCGGTTTAGTTGGATATGGATATCTTAATATTAATGGCACAAGTGATAATCCTTCAGATATTGTACTAAGTAGAGAAGGAAACTTTAAAGTTGCATCTACTCATACATCTATAACAAATATGAGTGGCTCTGGAAATTCAAAAGAACATTGTACTAGTTCACTAGTATTTGGAATGATTTCAACTGGTAATAATGCTTTAAATAGTTTTAAATATATTAATGTTTATGGAGAAAACCTAACATCAACAACAACTAGAGATACAGCTGCTAAATCTTATGGAGATATTCATAATGCTGGATTCATTGGTTTTGCGGTAAATAACTCTGCTGTAATATTAGATCATGTTAACTGTTATTATAATAGTTCAAGTATAATTAATAACAGTTTATCATATAGTGCTCAATATACAAGTGAAGGTAACAATGCCTTTGTAGGTGGATTAGCAGGAAGACTAGATAGTGAAGGTGGAACAACTGTTGTAAATAATTGTTCATTCCAAGGATATGATTTTAAGAATGATAAAATTATAGGAACTAACTCAGTGATTAACTCTATCCAAAATACTCAACCTGGTGGTAAAGATTATATGGGTGAAAACTATGTTGGTGGAATTGTATCAGTTCTTTATAGAGCTAGTATTGAAAATACAATCTATAATGGATCTGAATCTAATGAGGATTACATAAGATTTATTGGACACCAAGACCCAGATAGTGCGTTTGGTGGAGGCATCGTAGCTTTAATTAAAACTACATCAGGTAATCAAGCTGATGCAATCAGAATTATTAACTGTCATGTGTATAATGCTGATGTTTCAGGTGAAGCTACAATTGATTTAGATTCATCAATTGGAAACCCTGATATTTATGTTGGGGGAATATTTGCAGCTTACTATTCAAATAGTAATACAACATTAAGTATGAATGTTGAAAATTGTTCTGTAGAAAATACTAACATAAGAGCATTAGGGTATATAAGATGTACAGCTTATGCGGGTGGTATTGCAGCTGGTTTAACATGGCAAGGAAATAATGTAACATTTTCTAATAATCTTGTAAAAGATTGTAATATAAAAGAAACATCTGATAGCAATAGTAAAGACACATCATTAGCTGGAGGTATTGTTGGATACGTAAATGCTTGTAAGATTAATTTTACTAATAATGCAACTGTTGATACAACTGTTACATCTGATTCATCAAAAGGAAGAAGTGCAGGAATTTGTGCTTGTAGTACTGGTACAACATGTTCATATAGTTATAATTTCTCTAATGCGAAAGTAGTTTCTAATACTAATTATAAAGTTGGAATTAGTATAAGTGCCAATAGTGTTAATAATGGAAACAACTATTATAATTCTGATAATGCAAGCGGAACAAACTCAATTGGTACAGGGTTATCATTTAAAGAGCCATATCGATTTACTTCTGCTAGCACACAAAGTATATTTGTAAATAATGGTAATGTTTATGATATTATTAAAGAAACTAATTATGTAGATTATGTTTTAGATTACGGAACAGAAGCTACAGGTTTTACTACAGGTACAACCAACAATGGAAACTCTGTAAGACTTTATTATACAAATAGACAATATACCGATAGATTAAATTTATGGATAAATTATAAAGGAACAGGTACAAGTGTAGATTCTTCAAAAAGTGAAGATCAACTTATGAGTGAAGGATGGTTCAGGTTAGGAACTAAAGAAGTATACTATAATGGTAATAATCAAGAAGGTATTGACTTATCTAATGAACAAATAACATATGTTGATGGTTCTGATGAATATAAATTCGATAGTGTAAATAATGTATTTAAGAATCAAGTATATCCTTATAATGAAAAGAGCGAGATAGGATATACAGAAAATGAAAAAAATATTACAATTAAAGTATTTGATGAAATTCCAGTATTTAAATTGACATTTGATATTCCTAGTACGAATGCTTTACTTATTGATTTCTTCAATGCTAGTGATGTTCAAATAGATATGTCCACAAATCAAATTAATGATTATGGTACATATGAAATTACTTATCAAGCTAGAGATGGAAAGAAATATTATACTTTATTATTCTATCCTAATATTAATATTGATAATAATGCCACATTCAAAATTAAGTTTAAATCTGCAGGATCTAATGCTTATTCAAATGATGTTTACACAATAAACTTAGTTTCAAATGAATTGGTATTACATGGTGTAAAATATGCTGAATATACTCCAGTATTAAATTACCATGAATTCCCTGGTACACATGATTACATAGAAGGGGAAGATAGAAAAGGAACTGATGGTAATATAATTCCTTACTACATTCCAGTAAATACTGTTATTAAGTTTGTGCCTGTATTTAAAAAGACAAATGATATAGAAGATAAATTATATGACCAAGAAAAATATATTGAATATGTTAACTATTCAGTTACTAGAGGCACTATACTTTCATCTGGAGAGTTTAGTATAGCAAGTGTTAATAATGATTCCGAATTAACATTAACATATGGCACAGAAACTGTTGTGGTTCCATTAAAGATTGCTAATTATAATACTGTAACATATTCTATTACTGGTGGAACAATTGAAACAATCCCATATGCATCAAATGAAACTGACTTTGTTTATGAAGTCCATGTGTATGATGGATACTGTGGAACTCCAAGTGTTAATACTATAACTATTGGAGGAAATACTTACGCTAGCTCTCAAGTATGGTCAGATAATGAAAGTTTTTATACAATTACTATTCCAAAAGCTTCTATAACTGGAAATATTTCTATTACATTAGAATTCCCACTTGTATATGAAGTAACATTTAACCTAGATTGTGATTTATTTAATCCAAGTGCACCAGTTAAACAAAAAGTATTCTTGGTAAAAGAAGGAGAAAAATTATCAGACATATTCTTAACTGCTGATGGATCTGGTAAGACTAATTTAGATCTTTTGGATGAGTGGATTGATGATAATACTATTTTTGGATATGCATTTACTGGTTTCTATTTAGTAGATTATTCAGTTACAGATATTGCTTATGGTATTAGTTTTGATGAATTATTGGATAAAAATCCTAATTTAACTCTTTCATCATCTTTAACATTCTATGCAAGATGGACATTCTTAATAGAACTTGTTGAGGCACCAGGAACGCACATTGTTCCAAGTTTCAATAGTGATTTCATGATAGAACTTGACCCAATTATGAATAATAACGAATATGAAGATTTATTGCATGGTGTTATTAGTGTTCCTTGTAATAATAAAGATGGTTATACATTTACTGTAGAAAAAGATGCTGACTTCGTTGGAGAAGCTTCTTTGAAAGCATATATCATTACAGGAACAAAAGATAATCACATTATTACAGAAATTTCAGTTGAAAAATATCATGATAATATGTATTTGTACTTTATTAATCCTGAACAAATTGACGGATATTTAGTATTAGTAACTTCAGTAAGTAATTCTGGAGTAATTGCTGGGGAAAATACTTCTTCAGTAACCGAAGAGATTATTCCTGAAGATGGTGTTTATACATTTAAATATATCGTAAATCATAAAAAGACTGCTACAAATAATAGTTATATCTATGATAGTGGTATCTCAGATGATCCAGGAAGTAATTTAAAACTTAATAAAGAATTTGTTTTAAGATTCAAAGAACAACACTATGAAAATGGTGAATTATCATTTGTTGAGAGAAACTTAGCCCCTGGAACTATTGTTCAAGTTTATTATCAAAAGATAGTAAATGATGTTATTTCAAAAGAATTAGTTGGTTTATATAATGTTGGTGATGCCACAAACATTAGTTCAATATATTTGAGTTCATTTAGAAATATAAACAATAGTTCAACATGTTTCCCTGTTGAAACATTTGCACAATGTTTAGGTAATAATGAAAATGTGTCTGAAGTTTATTACTTTGTTGTTACACCTCCAAACGGATTAAAGAATAAAGTATTAAATGAAATGCAACACTATATTATTGAAGGTGGTTATTATGATTCAACTACTAGTGATTATGTAAAAGGTGTTAGAACAGAATTTAACTTTGTAAATAGACCTTTAGATGAATCTCAAGTAGAAGAAATACAAAATATCAATAAAGAGACTAGCTGTCAAAGTAAACTTTATACAATCATTCCATCACGTGCTACTGATTTAGAAAAAGGTACTAGTTCAAGTAGTGAATATAACTATATTTTCACTGATGATACAACATATCATTTGTTTGAAATCGAAACACAAGGTGCTGAAGTTAAAGATAATAAGTTAGTACTTCATGATGATGCAATAAATAACACTATTATTAAAAGTACTGAATTACCTTATAACATTGAATCAATGATTATCAAACTAGGTTATGGAACAGGACTTATTCAAGTATCAGGAAGTACTGATGGTGTGAATTATAATCCAATTGGTACAATTAATGTTACTGACCCATCATATAATGACTATAAAATTATGTTCCCTGAGGATTACAATTACTTTATGATAGACAATATAGCTTTAACAGATATCAGAATTTCTGAAATCACTTTAAAAGCTAAAAGTAATGGTATGACATATAAAGTAACAGATTTTACAATAGATGCTAATAATAAGATAAATGTAAGTAACTTTATTGAAAATGATACAAGACATGAAGGCAAATCATTTATGCTTGCAGTTCAATTGAAATTAAATGAAGAAATTGTTGAGGATATCCCAACAACACTAACTGTTCAATTGAATGGGAATAATGTTTCTCCTATTCTAGAACAATCAAATGGTATAGTTACCGCATTCTTTAACTTATCTCAAGCATTAGGAACTAATACTATAGGAGATGTTAAAATTATTATTCCAGGTGATTATACTCTACACGCTGTACAACTTGTTGAGGCTGAAAATACATCTAAACCAGCCACAGGTGAAGTTCGTGAAACAATTTTACCTTAACAAAAATTAAAATTTAAATTAACTCATATCATAGAATTATGGTATGAGTTTTTATTTTTAAAAGTTAAATAAACTGACTTTATTTTATTAATAAAATATTGTATAATAAATATTAAGAAACACATATTAATGTCATTTATATTTATTGAATATAACTGATATTGAGGAGGGCTAATATGGACAATAATAAGAATATAATTATAAATAATAATCCTCCCATAGCAAATGGGGAAGAGAATTATATTTTCATATCTTACTCACATAAGGATAAAGACTATGTATACGAAGATTTATGGGGTATTCATAGCAAAGGATTTAAGTTTTGGTATGATGACGGAATATGTGCTGGTGATGTATGGAACGAAACTGTAGAAGGAAAAATTAATAATCCTAATTGTAAATTAGTCATTTTCTTTTTATCAGAAAATATGATTTCAAGTTCTGCTATCCGAAAAGAAATGGAATTAGTAAAGAAATATAATAAAAGCTTCTTTAGTGTAAATATATTTAACGAAGATATATCTGATATATTAGGTAGAGCGTTATCTAAGAAAGTGATTAAGTTATCTGATATGTCTATTTATATGGATTTTTTCAATGAGGATATTATATATGTTCAAAGAGTCGAAAAGAATTATTTAGATAACATAGCTAAACAATGTATGAATAGAGGATTGGAGGCAACTGTTGAAATAATTAATGTGAAGAAAAATACTAAGAAAATACTTGTTGTGTGCAAGAATAGCAGTTTTTCTAATTCGATTATTAATGGTATATATGATTATTTTTCAAAAAAAGAAAATGTTATTGTTGATAAGAAATTAATTGATAAGAGTTTAAGTAGAATAGATTCCGCAATTGAATTCAATAAAGTATTAAATGAAAATATTGAGGAATATGATGGCTTTATTGTTAGAACGCCAGAGAAATACAATGATCAAACGCTATCATGTATAAAGAAAATATTAAGCTTGAATAAAAAAATTGTATTATTAGACATTGAAATAAGTAGTGATAAATTAAAAGAATTTGATTGTGAACCAACTTATATTGGAAGTGACTTTGCAATTGGAGGAGCTTTACTTGGTGAGAGAATTGGTGATGTAGCCAATAAATTAGGTACCAGTGAAACAACAATTGTTTTATTTGAAGGACCATATGCAAATTTATCTACTAAGATGCGATGTGAAAGTTTAAACGCTAAGTTAATTGAAACAAACCCTAATGTTAATGTTATTCATTACAATTTACCTTCTTTAAACGCTAACATTGCTTTAGATTATATTAAGACTCAAGCTTTGGAATGGACTGAAAAAAGAATCTTTAATAATAAAAATGCAATTATCTTCTGTGGAATTGATAATATTGCGGTGGAAGTTATGCGTGCACTTACAAAGCATGATGATGTTTTAAATGATGCAATTAAAAAAGCAAAGAAGCTAGTTATCGTGGGATATGATGGAATTAGAGATGCTAACAATGAAATAGTTCTAAAAAACTATGGAATTGATTTTTTAACTATCGATGTTATACCTTTTAAGCAAGGAGTTAATGCCGGGCAAAAAATCTATTCAATGTTATTTGAACATCAAAACGATAGTAAGGTTTTAGTTCAACCTGAACTAATTGAGTATATTAAGTTTAAAAGTGAAAAATATGATAGTGCACAAGATATTGAGTTTTTACTAAATAATAAAAAAGCATTTATTTTTGATTTAGATGGGACAATTGCTGATACAGAAACATTGCACTGGGAAGCATATAATGAAGTACTAAAAGAATATGATGTATATTTAAAACCAGATGATATAAAGAAATATATTGGTCATTCAGAACTTCAAATCTATGATATGATTAGAGATGATTTTGATATTGACTTCGACAACAATGAATTCATTGAAAAAAGAATAATGATTTATCTTGATTTAGTTGAGAAGAAGAGCTTAAAGCCATTTAAATTCATTACAGATATTCTTCAAAATAAGAATATTAAAAGTGCATTAGTTACTTCACAAATTCCACCAGTTGTAGATAGATTATTAACATTATGGGATTTGGATAAGTATTTCCCAAAGAAATATCGTTTTTGTTGTCATGATGGGCGTTTTACTAAACAAAAAGTTTATGAGAACATAAGTTCATATTTGGATTTTGAATATGCTCTTAATGCTAATAATGTTGTATTATTTGAAGATTCAATGCATTACTTGAAGAAGGGTATTTCTTTAGGTTTCACAACAATTGGAATTGAACATCAATACAATCATAATTTACTTAAGGACTGTGATGCGATTATGACCGCAAATATTTCTAACGGGGTATTTGTTGGGTTATGTGGATTAGATGCTGTATATTATAGCAAACAAGATTTACCAGCAGAAAATACTAAAATTAAGATTACAGATTTTAGTTTAGAAGTTGGCGGTCCTGCCGCAAATGCCGCAATTACTTATGCTAAACTTGGCGGTGATGCTTTCTTAATTAGTGCTATTGGTAATAATGAAGAGGGAAAATTAATTAAAAGCAAATTAAAGGCTTTAAATGTAAAAGTGATTGATATTATTGATGATCTAGATAATACAAAATGTAATGTATCATTTATATATGTTAATTTAAAAAATGGAAGTAGAACAATTTTTAGTGGTCAAACTAATGCAAATATAACAAGCTCAATTGAATGGGGAGAAGTAGTAAAAAAGGCTAAATTTGTTTTGTATGATGGTAATTTACCAAAAGCTGAGAATAAATTAATACAATATGTTGAGTATTATGATAAGGATTTAGTTATCGATGCTGGTAGTTATAAACCAGGTTTCCCTGAATGTTTCTACAGAGCAAATACTGTAATTTCTTCAAATAATTTTGTTGATTTAGAAAATAATGATGTATTTGCAATTCAAAAGAAATATGGATTTAAATATGCCGCAAAAACAAGAGGAGAAAAACCAATTATTTTCGATGATGAAGGAAAACTAAATGAAATACCTCTTCTTGATGTAAAAGCTTTAGATACTTTAGGTGCTGGTGATATCATTCATGGCGCATATTGTTATTTTAGATATGCAAAGAATTTATCTTTTAGTGATTCTCTTAAAAAAGCTGCTGATGTAGCATCATATAGTGTTACACAAAAAGGTGTTGTAAAGGGACTTAATTATGCCCTTGAAATGATATCTAAAACGGAATAAACTATTTTAAATAATGATTATGGGATTTTATGGAGACTAATAGATTAAGATTTAGAAAAATTAACGATAATGATTTTGATAATTTAAAAGAAATAATATCAGATCAAGAAACTATGAAATATTATCCTAAACCTTATGATGATGCTGGAGTTTGTAAATGGATTGCATGGTGTAAGGGATGTTATGACAAAAGAGGCTTTGGATTGTTTGCGGTAATCTTAAAGGAAACTAATGAGTTTATTGGTGATTGTGGGATTACTTTACAAAATATTAATGGTAGGGAAGTCTTTGAGATAGGATATCACTTTAATAAAAAATATTGGAATAAAGGATATGGTAGCGAAGCAAGTCAATATATGAGAGATTATTTCTTTGAAAATACTGATTATAATGAAGTATATTCATATATGAATGCTCTAAACTATCCTTCTAGAAGATTAGCAGAAAAAAATGGAATGAAGTTTATTGAAGACTATTATGAAAGAGAAGTGCTTCATTCTGTTTACCGAATTACAAGGTTAGAATGGCAGGAAAATAATAGCTAACAAAATAATATGGAGGATAAAAAAATGAAGTTATCAAAAATACTAACAATTTTTCTTTTAGCTATCGTAATGATGTTTATAGGATGTGGAAGTGATACTCTTACTGTCTCACTAGTTTATGAAGATGGAACTACATACAAAACAGTAGAGGTCAATCCTTTAGAAGATGTTAATTTAGAAGAACCTTCTAAAGAAGGATTTATATTCCTTGGATGGTATGATGGTGATATAAAGGTTATTTCTCCGGTAAAGTTTAATGATGATATTACACTAGTCGCTAAATTTAAATCATTAACTGAAGAAGAATACACATATAAATTTATTGTTGATGGAAAAGTTGTAAAAGAATTAAAAGCAAAATATGGAACAGAAATTGAATATCCAAATGATCCAGTTAAAGAAAGCACAAGTGAGTATACTTATGAATTTACTGGATGGGATAAAGATATAAAAGTACTAACTGAAGATATAACTTTTAATGCTAATTTTAATGAAGTAGCAAGAGAATACACATATAAATTTATTGCTGATGGAAAAGTTGTAAAAGAATTAAAAGCAAAATATGGAACAGAAATTGAATATCCAAATGATCCAGTTAAAGAAAGTACTGAAAAATATAACTATGAATTTACTGGATGGGATAAAGATATAAAAGTACTAACTGAAGATATAACATTTAATGCTATCTTTAAAGAAGTAGTAAAACCTATCGAATCACTAGAGGGATTAAGAATCTCTTTCTTAGGTGATAGTATTACAACTTTCTATAAAGAAGGTTCTGAAATGAATAGTTATTATGGCGGAGATAATCAATTCTATTATCCAATATATTCTTCAACAATAAAAACTGTTGATTTAACTTGGTGGGCAAAACTTTTAAATAATACAAAGATGGTTTTAGGTGTAAATAACTCATGGAGTGGATCTTGTGCATTTGGAACAGGTGTTAGTGCAGGTTGTTCTGATAATCGTATCAATACAATTAATGAAAATGGTAATCCTGATATAGTTATAGTTTATTTAGGAACAAACGATTTGGTTAATGGCTTCACAACAGCGCAATTCCGTAGTGCTATTGAAATGATTATCAATAAAGTAAATGCTAAAGTTGATGCTAAAATCTTTTTAACAACTCTTGGATACACTACATACTCAGGATATAACTACACTGAAGAAGGAAGACTAGCTTATAATGAAGAACTAAGAAAAATAGCTGAGGAAAAAGATTGTGGAGTTATTCCATTAGATGAATATATCATTAATGATAATTACATGATATATTTAGGCGATGGTTTACATTACAATGCCAAAGGTGCTAATTTACTTTCTCTAATTGCTGAAAAAGCTATTACTGAAAGCTTTGGTTTAACATATGACAAAGAGATAGAAGTAGAACATCAAGAAATACTTCCAGAAGGAGTAATTGCAAAAATAACTGCAACTGCTGATGATAGCGTTAATTTCTGGGCAGAATATGCCAATAGGATATTCTTTACTTCAAAAAATAAAACAAGTGCTCCATTCTCATTAAGATTACAAATTTCTAAAGATGCCACAAGTGGAAAATATTATGTGATTTCTATTCACCAAAGTGGTGAAAATACTACATATAATTGTGATTATTTATTACAAATATCTGAATTGTATGTTGATTATCATAATATAAAAACATTACTAAAAGATGTTAAAGTTGGTTCTATCGTAGAGTTTGATGAAAGTGCTTCTTATCCAAAAGAAATTTTGATAAAAGAAGGAGATGGAGGATATCAAGGACCATCTCAAGAACCAGAACAAAAACCAGACATAGTTGAAGGACAACTTCATGTGGGAGCATATAATACAGGTATCTGGACATTATATGAGTCAACAGTATTTATTTACAGTGCTAATGCAATAGATAAAGCTAGTACATATATTAACTTCTACGTCATTAAATTAACTAAGAATACTAGTGATGATAATTATACAATTACTGGCTTAAAACCATACCAAGAAGTAACTGAATATTCTGCTTGTGATTATTATGTATTAATATATAATACATTAGATGAAGTCTCTTATTTTAAAGAAGCAAAAATTGGAGATACAGTTATAATTCATGGTGATGTTACTACTGGTAATGTAAATTTAGAATTTAAAAAATAAAAAGATCCGGGAATTATCCCGGATTATTTTTTTATTATTAGTCTGTATAGTTATCAAAGTATCCTTGTACTAATACAATTGGAGTACCTTTATCTCCAGATCCACTTGTTAAATCACATAAAGAACCAATTAAGTCTGTTAATTGACGAGGAGTAGTTCCTTGAGAAGCCATATTACCAACTAGATTTTTTTGTTTCGCTTTAATACTATTTGAAATAGCATCTTTTAAAGCTTGACCACTTAATTCTTTATAATCATTATCAGCTAAATATTTAAGTTTTAATTCATTAGGTGTACCAATTAGTCCATCAGTGAAAGCAGGAGAAACAACAGGATCCGCAAGTTCCCAAATTTTCCCTTGAGGGTCTTTGAATGCACCATCACCATAAACCATAACTTCGACATGTTTACCAGTTTTTTCTAATATTTGTGATTGGATTGCTAAAACTAAATCCTTACATTCTTTAGGGAATAATTTAATAGTTGTTTCTGTAGATTTATTAGAACCTAATAAACCATATTTAGAGTTATATCCACTACCATTAATACTTTCAGTAAGAATATCATCTAACCCACAAACTATCTTAGCCCCATTTTCTTTTAAAATTCTCTTTGTTCTATTTCTTGTGTGAATATCACAAGTTAGAACACAATCAGTATATTTAAGAATAGTCTTTGCTTGGTTAGCAAAAATTATTTCGGCTTCAGCACCACAGCTTTCAATTAAATCCTTATAGTACTCAACATAGTCAATGCCAGTGAATTCATGTTTTGTATAACCAAATAATTCACGATATTTTTCTAAACTTAATACGTCAGAATAAGGATTAACATTAGCATCATCTATTTGATCATAAGATAGTAAAGCATTGCCAACTTCATCACTTGGATAGCTAAGCATTAAAACAACTTTTTTTGCTCCCTTTGCGATACCCTTTAAGCAAATAGCAAAACGATTTCTTGATAAAATAGGAAAAATAACACCTATAGTTTCTCCTCCTAATTTATTTTTAACATCATTCGCAATGTCATCAATTGATGCATAGTTTCCTTGAGATCTAGCAACGATAGATTCTGTTAATGAAATAACATCACGATCTCTTAAACTAAAGTTTTCAGATTCGCATGCTTCTAAAACACTATTAACAGTAATATCTACTAAGTTGTCACCTTTTCTAATAATAGGGCAACGAATTCCACGTGAAATAGTTCCGACTTTTCTTTCCATAATCATACCTTCTTTACAAATAAATTTAGTCGTAAAGTATAGAACATTTACAATATATTATACTACTTTTGACCTTTTTTTACAAGAAAAAAATATAGATAATATTATTAATTATATATGGTGTGACAAATGAAATTAAAGTGTTTGATTTATTGAAAATAATTTGATATAATCCACTAGAAGTCAAGTAAATATTTTTATGAGCTTATTAAATGTTGTAAATGTATCCCATAGTTTTGGGGTTACTAACAGTTATCAAAAATCTATACAAAAGCAAATAAAACTATACAAATCTATACATTGTTTTTGACTTAAAAACAATGTATTTTTTATTTGACTTCATATTACTTATGGTATATAATAACATTGGAAAGGAGGAAATCATGGAAAGAAATTTAGTTACTATTTCAGAAGCTGCTCGTTATTTAGGCGTAAATATTATGACCTTAAGAAGATGGGATGAAGAAGGGAAATTAAAACCTATAAAAACCATTGGTAGACATCGTAGGTATGACATGAATGATTTAGAATATTTTTCACTTCATCGATATGATGATACTAAGGTTATTAAGGCAAATCCTGATAAGGTTATATGTTATGCTAGAGTGTCATCTAGTGATCAAAAAGAAGACTTATATAGACAAGCTAAGGTTTTAGAAGATTATTGTAATGAGAATAATTATAAGTTTGAAACTATAAAAGACTTAGGAAGTGGTCTTAATTATAAGAAAAAAGGATTGATGAAATTAATAAATAAAGTAATTAATAAAGAAATCAATAAGATAATTATCACATATAAGGATAGGCTAATTAGATTTGGATATGAATTAATCGAACATCTTTGTAAGAAAAATGATGTAGAAATTATAATATTGAATAGTGTTGAAAAAGATAAGAATCAAGAATTAGTAGAAGATATGTTATCTATCATAACAGTATTTTCATCTAGACTATATGGATCAAGATCAAAGAAATCTAAAAAATTAATTAATGAATTTCTTGAAATGTTAAATGAATATGATACTAACATTTAATCAAAAAGTAGAATTAATTTTAACAGAAAGTGAAAAGAGAATAATTGATAGTCAGTCCAGAACATTAAATTATCTATATAATATGTTGCTTGATAAAGTTGAAACAGAGTATAAAGAAAAAAGCGATAGTACTTTATTAAAAGGTTATAATTTAAGGAACCTAATACCAAAGATTAAAGAAGAAAAACCATACCTTTATACTATTCATTCTTCACCATTAAAGAATGTTGCTTTGAAACTTAAACAAAGTTATCAAATGTTCTTTAAAGGGATAAATAATCATCCTCACTATTTATCATTTAAGAGAAAGTTTTTCTCTTTATATTATGATGAGCCTAATAAAGGAATAAAGATTAAAGAGGATAAAGTGAGAATTTCACTTGGGAAAGATGCTAACAACAATAGACTATATATTAATGCTCGTATCAAAGAATATATATTGCCATATAAAATTAGGAATTTTAGAATAACTAGAGATAATAATAAATATTATTTAATAATTTGTCTTCAAAAAGAACAAGTTAATAAGGCGATAGATAGAGATAAATTCATAGCAATAGATCCAAATCATAAGAATATGTTCGTTGGAGTAGATTATTTAGGAAATACAATTGAGCTTAATAATTTTTCGTCTATAAAATTCTTAGATAAAGAAATAGATAAACTAAAATCAAAGAGAGATAAATGCAAAAAACAGTCAAAGAAAATAGTAACAATAAATAATCATTTTTATTATAAAGCTAGTAAAAAATATTATCGATATAATAATGCATTAGAAAGAGTATATAAAAAAAGACGAGAGCAGATAAAGTGTTTTTGTTATACAATTGCAAATATGTTAACAGATAAATATGATATAATAGCTATTGGTGATTATGTTCCTAGTAAAACTGAAGTAAGACAAATAAATAAAGTTATAATTAATGAGAGTATAATTGGTAAATTCAGAAAGACGTTAAAATGGGTATGTGATAAAAAAGGAAAAGAACTTAAAATTGTGGATGAATATCACACAACAAAAGAGTGTTGTAATTGTAAACATGAAGAAAATAAAGATCCAACAATAAGAGAATTCACATGTCCAAAATGCGGAATAAAAATTGAAAGAGACAAAAATAGTGCAATAAATATAGCAGAAAAAGCAAAAATAATATTGTCTGGCTCGGACTATTTAATGAAAGAAAATAACTTCATTAAGTACACTATAAGTTATAATTATAGAAATAATAAAATAACTATAGATAAAATAAATGACTATTATGAAAATATATGTGAATCAATAATAAATATGAATAAACTTAATCCATCTTTATTTGATGAAATGTATAGATTTGTATAGTATTTATAGAGCGGCTAATGGTGAAGGAAAATCTACTTTTATAAATATTATTATAGGAAATGAAATGCCAAGTGAAGGCAAAATAGAATGGGCTAAAAGGGTAAAAGTTGGTTATTTAGATCAATTTAGTAAACTAACAAAAGGAAAGACTATTAGAGACGTTCTAAAAGAAGCATATGATGATATGTATAAACTAGAAGAGGAGATTTATCAAAACTATGAACTTTTAGAAGGTGCTGATGATAAAAGAATGCAAGAGATTTTAGATGATATTAGAGAAATGCAAACCATTCTCGAGGAAAGTGGATTTTATACAATTGATGTAGAAATAGAAAAAATATCATCTGGACTTGGTTTAAATGCTATTGGATTAGATAAAGATGTTTCAGAACTATCTGGTGGCGAAAGAGCAAAAGTGTTGCTTACAAAACTATTGCTTCAAAAACCAAGTATATTAATCCTTGATGAACCAACAAACTATCTTGATGAAAATCATATAAATTGGTTAAGAAACTATCTGAACAATTTAGAAAATGCTTTTATTTTAGTTTCTCATGATATAGCATTCTTAAATTCTGTTATTAATGTTGTATATCATATTGAAAATGGTGAATTAACTAGATACAGTGGAAATTATGATGATTATTTAAAAGCTTATGAAATGAAGAAAAGACAAGCTGATAGTGCTTATGAAGCCCAACAAAGAAAAATTAAAGAGATGGAGGATTTTATTGCTAGAAATAAAGCAAGAGTTGCTACGCGAGGAATGGCAAATTCTCGTCAAAAACAACTAGATAAAATGGAAAGAATTGAAAAGGGAAGAGTTCAAATTAAACCAACATTTAAATTTAATGAAGGCAGACCGAGTGGTAAAATATTATTTGATGCCAAAAATATCGTTATTGGTTATGACTTCCCACTTACAAGACCATTTAGTGTCGATGTGAGTAAAGGTGAAAGAGTAGTGATAAGAGGCATCAATGGTATAGGAAAATCAACATTAATTAAAACTCTTACTGGTCTAATAAAACCAATATCAGGAGAAGTCTTTATAAGTCCAACAATTACTTTAGGATACTTTGAACAAGAAGTTCCTGGTAATAGAAATACACCAAGAGATGAGATTTGGGACTCATTTCCTACTTTAAGTCAAGGAGAAGTACATGGAGCATTAGCTAACTGTGGATTAACTAGTGAGCATATTGATTCACAAATGATTACATTATCAGGTGGCGAGGCCGCAAAAGTAAGATTATGCAAACTTACAATTGGGGAATATAATTGTTTGGTTCTTGATGAACCAACAAATCATCTAGATGTTTTAGCAAAAGAATCATTAAAAGAAGCTATTTTAAGTTATAAAGGAACTGTAATATTAGTGTGTCATGAAAAAGAATTTTATGAAAGTCTTGCCACAAAAATAATTAGTTTAGAAGATTATGCTTTATAAAAACGGAAGTTAACGCTTCCGTTTTATTGTTGTATAAACTATATAACTTGAAATATTTGTAAAAAAATGATAAAATAAATAATAATAAATTTTAATTATAATAAAAATAAGGAGACTAATTATGAGAAAAAATTTTGGAGCTAAAACATGGGTTTATCCAATGCCTGTATTTATAATATCATCATACGATGAAAATAAAAAACCAAATGCAATGAATGCAGCATGGGGTGGAATAAGTGAAGAACATCAAATATCTATTTGCATAAGTAATGATCATAAAACCACTGAAAATATTTTAAAAAGCAAAGCTTTTTGTGTCAGCATTGCTACGAGCAAAACTGTAGCTCCATGTGATTATGTCGGTATAGTATCTGGTAATGATGAAAATCAAAAAATGGAAAAAGCCGGTTTTACATTCACAAATAGTGAAAAGGTAAATGCTCCAATTATTAATGAATTGCCTATGGCTTTAGAATGTAAATTAATTTCTTATAATAAAGACACATGTACTTTAATTGGAGACATTGTAAATGTATCATGTGATGAGGATTATTTAGATGAAAATGGCAAAATAGATATTAATAAAGTTGAGCCAATTACATACGATCCTGTTTACCATAAGTATATTAAATTAGGTGAAGTTGTTGGAAATGCTTTTAAAGATGGTCTTAAACTAAAATAAATAAATTTATAAAATAAATAAAATTATAAAATATGAAAAATATAATATTAATTGATTTTGATAGAACTTTAATGTACTTATATCCAGATAAAGATATACTTTTAGAGTTATCGAAAATAATATGTGATCATTATAATAAGTATATAGATGTAAATAAAGAATATTATAAAATGGATGGATACAGAAGCTGGTATAAATTACACCAAGAAATTAATAGTATCAATATTACAAATAAAGAAGAAATTAATGCTCTTGCGGAAGAACTAGTAACTAATTTTGAGATAGAAGTTATTGAAAAAAATAAGTTCATGAATGGAGTTATAAATACCTTAAGCGTATTAAAAGAGAATAATATATTAGGCATCGTATCAAATAACTCCAAAGATGCTATTGAATATGCTCTAAGAAAAGAAGGGATTAGAGAATATTTTAAAGTGATTGTTGGGAGGCCTAATCCGTTTGATCCCAATAAAATAAAACCTAGCCCTAATCAATTGATAAAAGCCATCGAGTTGATAAATATTAATAATTATGATAATGATAGTAAAATATATTATCTTGGTGATGCTGTAAATGACATATTAGCCGCAAAAAATGCTTCTATATTATCAATTGGGATTGCGACAGGAAAATATACAAAAGAAGAATTAATCAAAGCAGGAGCAAATATTTGCGTTGAATGTTTTTCTGAAATATTAGATTATATTAGTTAATTATTATATTAACTAATGTTTATATCAACTATAGTTGATATATACTTTATGAAAAATTGAAAAGATTTTTATATAATAAGCTAAAATGGAGGTTATTATGTTTAAAATATTATTAGCCGAAGATGACTTTAAACTTTGTCAATTACTAAAAAGAGTACTTGTAAAAAATGGATATTTCGTGACAACGGTAAATAACGGAAAAGAAGCTATAGATACTTTAAGTTCTGATTATTATGACTTATTAATTACTGATGTAATGATGCCTGTTATGGATGGCTATGAATTAGTAAGCACTATTCGTGATTCAGGAAGCACTCTTCCAATATTAGTTATTACCGCAAAAAGTGAGTTTGAAGATATGAGAATTGCTTTCTTAAGAGGTACTGATGACTTTATGGTAAAACCAATCAGCGTTAATGAAATGGTTATTAGAGTAGGAGCACTTCTAAGGAGAGCTCAAATGATTCATGAAAGAAAACAAATAATAGGTGATACAATATTAGATTGTGATTCTTTAACTATCACAACAAATGAAGAAAGTTTAATTTTACCTCAAAAAGAATTTATGCTATTATATAAAATGATTTCTTATCCAGGCAGAATCTTTACAAGACAAGAGTTGATGAATGATATTTGGGGATACAGTTCTAATAGTGATTTCCATACAGTAGATGTTCATATTGGGAGATTAAGAGATAAATTCCGTGATAATAAAGATTTTGAAATTATTACAATTAGAGGAATAGGATATAAGGTGATCAAAAAGTGAAAATAAAATTAAGAAGAAAATATGGAAAATGGAAGAACTGGAGAAGAAGAAGCTTCAGATTCTACTTTGTATTTATATGCACACTTGTTGTTACAATAACAGTATTAGTATCCTCTGTTGCTAATGAAATAATTTTAGAATTTGGTAGAATTGATACTTCTAAGTTGAATATAATCATTATGGTAGGTATAGGAATAACTGTTGGTTTCTTATTATCGTTTGTTGTTAGTAGGGTTTTATTAAATCCAATTCGAAGATTACAATCAGCAATGAATGATGTTTCTGAAGGAAATCTAGATATAAAAGTTGAAGAAAAAAATATTATCGATGAAATAGAAAATATTAATCATAGTTTCAATATAATGATAAAGGAGCTTCAAGCAAATAATGAAATACAAAAGAACTTTATCACTAACGTATCTCATGAGTTTAAAACACCACTATCAGTTATTGAAGGATATCTTACATTATTACAAGACCCAACAATTAGTGAAGATGAAAAGAATGATTATATAAATGAACTATTAGAAACAACAAAAACAATGAATGCTTTAATAACTAATATCTTAGTGCTTTCTAAAATAGAAAATCAAAGTATTCAAACAAATAAAGAAGATTTCTTTATTGATGAACAAATTAGAAAAATAGTAGTGTTATTAGAACCACTTTGGTCGAAAAAAGAAATAGAACTTAGTGCTGATTTAGAACAAGTTCTATATAATGGTAATGAAACAATTTTCATGAATGTTTGGAAAAACCTAATTGAAAATGCAATTAAATTTAGTCCAAATAAAGGGAAAATAACAATAGAACTAATAACAAAGGATGATGATATTATCTTCACCATCAGTGATGAAGGTTGTGGAATCAAAGAAGAAGAAAAGAAACTAATTTTTAATAGATTCTATCAAGGAGATTCATCAAGAAAACAAGAGGGAAATGGTCTTGGTTTAACACTAGTTAAAAAATGTTTAGAAATAAACAACGGAACAATAGATGTGGAAAACCTAGAAAAGGGATGTAAGTTTACAGTTAAAATACCAAAATAAATATTTATATAGAGACTTAATTTAAATGTTATGTTTGACATTGGTTGTTATTTTCTATATAATTATATAAAATTAATATAAATTAAATTATCTTCAGGGCAAGGTGAAATTCCAAACCGGTGGTATAGTCCACGAGCTTAGTGCATGAATTGGTGAGATTCCAATACCGATAGTATAGTCTAGATGGGAGAAGATATTCAAATGTTAAGAATTTGTATAATTTAGTAACGTTTGGTAAGTCTTTTAATGTGCCCTGATGGCACATTTTTTTAAAAGGAGTAAATTATGTTATTAAGTTTTGTATCATTTATTAAAAGTCATAAAGTTTTAACAATTCTTATTGCTATTGCGATATTGATAACTATAGTACTAGGAATTTATTTTGCAACCAGAAAGAAAGCTAAAAAACTAAAAACAAATGAAATAGCATGTATCGGTGTTTTTTCAGCATTATCGATTATATTATATTTCTTGAAATTTAATTTACCTTTTATTTTCCCGGATTTCTTAGAGATTCACTTCTCTATGCTACCAATTATAATAATTGGATTTATGTTTGGTCCAATTGAAAGTATTTATATGCTTATTGTAAGAGCAATAATAAAACTTCCATTTACAGGAACATTTTGCGTGGGCGAACTTGCTGATTTACTAATTGGAATACCAATTGTTTTATCAACAAGTTTAATTTACAAAAAAATTCACAATAAAAAAGGTGCAATTATTTCTTTAGCAACTGGTGTGTTAATTTGGATTTTAGCATCAATTATCACAAATTATTTAATCAATGTTCCCGCATATATTGCATTATATTGGGGAGGTAATGTTGAACCATTTATTTCTCTTTTAGAAGTAATTCCAGGGGTTAATAGTGAAAACTATATGGGAAGATATTTGTTATATGCTGTTCTTCCATTTAATACTTTATTGTCAGTGCTTGTTTCTTTGATTACTTTTATTGTATATAAAAGGGTATCAGTATTTTTTGATAAAATATCAGATAAATATGGCAATAATCAACAATAAAATAAATAAGACATTTACTTGGGAATATTTCCCAAGTTTTTTATTATATAAATATGTAAAAAAATGAAAAATGAATAATATTTTATTAAAAACAAATAATATAATTAGATATTAAATCTAAAATTTATGGAGGAAAATAGAAACAATGACAAAAATATTAAATAAAAAAATTATGTTAATTTGTATGACTCTTTTACTAACTATTTTAATGATTTCATGTGGTAAAACAAATCTTTCATTAAAAGAGTCGCCAAGAACTGTATTTGGACTAAATGAAAAAAATATTGGTGATATAGAAATAATGATAGATGATAAAACATATTCGTTAGATGAAGCAATTAAAATGGGAGTAAAGGTTAGCGGACATACTTTTGATAAAATTGGAGAATCATCATTAGTAATTACATATAAAGGACAAACAATCACTCATAAATATGAGGTAATTAGTTTAGTTTATAGTGTTAAAGGAACTAATGATAATTCAGCTACTCTAGATGATACAATAACTAAAATAAAATTAGATAAAGGTGCTAAAACAATGATTAATCTTTCAGGTAATGTAAGTTTAACTTCAAAAGTTGATAATAATGCAACAGGAGTAGGTAACCATACATTAACTGGAACACAAAGCAAAGAGCTAGTTATCCAAGGTAATGGACAAGACAATACAACATTAACGATTACAGGTACAAGTTATGCTATATTACAATCAGGAAACAACGATGGAACAATTATATTTAGAAATTTGACTTTAAAAGATACGGTATCTGCTCCTGATGGAAATACATGGGAATGGAAATATCCAAAATTTTCTGGAAAACTAGTTTTCGAAAACTGCACAATAAGTACAGGAATTTATCTAAAAGGAGAATCAAATGTATCATTTAAAAACTGTAAATTCAACCCAAGTGATAATGAAGATTATAGTGCTTGGATTGGCGAAGGAAAACAAACTGTAATGTTTGAGGAATGTGAATTCAGTGGATATCGCGGAATAAAGATACACGACTACAATACACCAGATGTAATGGTGACAGTAAATAAGTGCACATTCTCAAAAAGTGAAAAACCTGGAGTAAATATAGACAAGATATCAACTACTTCAGTTGTTACTATAACTAATAATACATTTAATGAAAGACCAGTATATGAATCAGATACAGATATTAGTACATATAAACTAGTAGAAAAAGATAACAAATAAATATTTAAATTATAAACATATTATATTTGATTATATAATATGTTTTTTATATTTTTCATAATATATACTTTTTTGTAAAAAAATGATATAATAGTGTAGAAATATTTAAGGAGAATTTATGAAAAGTTTATTTAAAAATAAGAAGTTTGTTTTAGCAATTGCTTTACTTCTATTATTTATAGAAGTCACAATTCTAGTTTCATGTAATGTATTTGATGCAATCGATAAAAAAGTAATCGAATGGATTTATGAAATAAGAGGAAGTAATAGTAATCGTTATGGTTTTTTCTATTGGATTAATAGATCACTTACAGAATTAGCTTACATATTTATACTTATACCTGGATGTATAGTAGTGTTGTTACTATGTAAAGGGGATTTGAAATCAATTTTCTTAAGTGCTAGTACTGCCTTAAATTATCTTGTTTATAAATTAATAAAGATGGTTATAAATAGAGAAAGACCTGATCAAATGTATCAATTAATGGAAGAAACAAGTAAGTCTTACCCTTCTGGTCATACCGCAAATTCCACATTGTTTTATTTCTTTTTAGCTTATATAGTATCTAAATCAAATATTAATCCTAAGCTAAAGAAAGTACTTATTACAATATGTATGATAATTCCATTTATCGTAGGGATGACAAGAATAAATTTATCTGTTCATTATCCTAGTGATGTTCTTGGAGGCTTACTATTAGGTAGTTCTGTCTGTTTATTTGCGATAGTATTATTAGAACACTTAAGAAGCAAAGGATATAATGGCGTTAAAAGTTTACTTGACAAAAATAATAAGGATTAGAATATAGACTATAATATTAGGCACAACATATTGTTGTGTCTTTTCTATATTATATTGATTATATATGATTATATATGATTTATAGG
>JAZNJG010000092.1:0-2302 GCA_045577945.1 Bacilli bacterium
TAGAATCTTTATTTATTTTATAAAATTCATTAAGAGCTGATTTTAAAATATATACTTTAGCAATTTTATTTATTGTAAGTAATTTATTTAATCCATTAGTGTGATCATAATGTCCATGTGAAATAACAATTATATCAACAAAAGATAAATCTATATTTAATTTTTTAGCATTTTCAAAAAGCAGATCATCACCAGCATCAAATAATATTTTATGGTTATTCGTTTCTATATATAAACTTAATCCATGTTTTTCACAAAAATTTTCATTCAATTTATTATTTTCTAGTAAAACAGTTATCTTCATATATTTATATATCTTTAATTATATATTTTAGTCGTCTATATCAAGTATAGCTAGGAATGCACTTTGAGGTATATCTACATTACCTACAGCTTTCATACGTTTTTTACCTTGTCTTTGTTTTTCAAGTAACTTTTTCTTACGAGAAACGTCTCCACCGTAACATTTAGCTAAAACATCTTTTCTAACAGCTTTTACATTTGTTCTAGCAATAACCTTACCACCAATTGCGGCTTGAATAGGGACTTCAAATAACTGTCTTGGAATTAATTCTTTTAATTTACTTGTAATTTGACATCCTCTTCTATAAGCATTATCTTTATGAATGATACAACTTAATGCATCAACTTTATCTCCAGCAACTAATATATCCATTTTAACAAGAGATGAAGGTTTGTAATCAGTTAATTGATAGTCAAATGATGCATAACCTCTTGTTTGTGATTTAAGTTTATCAAAGAAGTCAAAAATTACTTCTGATAATGGTAATTCATATTGTAATGAAGCTCTATTTGTATCAATATAATCTAAAGAGACATATCTACCTCTCTTACCTTGACATAATTCCATTATAGTTCCGATATACTCAGATGGAGTCATAATAGTAGCATTAACAAAAGGTTCCGATATATATTTAATTTCTGTTGGGTCTGGTAAAAACGCTGGATTATCCACAACAATTTCATTACCATTTTGTAGCATGACATGATAACTAACATTAGGACAAGTAGCAATTAAATCAAGTTTAAATTCTCTTTCTATTCTTTCTTGGATAACATCCATATGTAACAGTCCTAAAAAACCTACACGGAATCCAAATCCTAAGGCTCTAGAATTTTCAGGTTCAAAAACTAATGAAGCATCATTAAGTTTTAATTTTTCTAATGCATCTTTTAGTTCACCATATTTAGCATTATCAATAGGATACATACCACAGAAAACCATAGGATTTAATTTTCGATATCCAGGTAATGGTTCTAATGCAGGATTATCTCTTGAAGTAATAGTATCACCTACAGATATATATTGGATGTCTTTAATTGAGGCAGATAAAAATCCAACATCTCCAGGACATAGAATATCTTTTTGAGCTTCTTTAGGTGTATATGTACCAACTTCTAAAACATCAAACGAGGCTTTTGTTCCCATAGTACAGTTTAAATCACCTTTTTTGATTGATCCATTGATAACTCTAATTAGAGGAATTACACCTCTATATGAATCATAATATGAATCAAAGATTAAAGCTTGTAAAGGAGCGTTGATGTCTCCTTTAGGAGCTGGAATTCTATTCACAATCGCTTCTAAAATTTCATCAACACCTTGTCCTGTTTTAGCACTACATAAAATAGCATCTTGTGCATCAATACCTATTACAGTTTCAATTTCATGTTTTACTTTTTCTGGATCAGCACTTGGCAAATCTATTTTATTAATAACCGGAATAATCTCCAAATTGTTATCTAGTGCTAAATAAACATTAGCTAAAGTTTGAGCTTCGATCCCTTGTGTAGCATCAATTACTAAAATAGCTCCTTCACATGCAGCCAAACTTCTAGATACTTCATAAGTAAAATCGACATGTCCAGGAGTGTCTATTAAATGAAATATATATTCTATTCCATCTTTTGCTTTGTATTTTAATTCTACAGCGTTTAATTTTATAGTAATTCCTCTTTCTCTTTCTAAATCCATAGTGTCAAGAATTTGACTTTTCATTTCTCTTTCTTCAACAGTATTTGTAAGTTGAAGGATTCTATCAGCTAATGTACTTTTTCCATGGTCAATATGAGCAATTATTGAAAAATTACGAATATTTTTTTGTCTTTCTGACATATATATCACAACCTTCTAAGTAATAATAATTATTTTATCAAATTTATTAAAAAAAAGCAATATAAAAACAATATTAAATATTATATACTATTTAATAGTAAAATATTTTTATGAAGATAAAAAAATAAACATATTCAAAAAAGTATAATGAATATGTTTATTAAA